>NZ_JBJGYP010000011.1:0-160975 GCF_054050055.1 Geodermatophilus sp. SYSU D00814 | reverse complement strand
GCCGGCGTCCCGGTCGGTGCACGTCCGCGGACGTGCACCGACCGGGACGCCGGCGCTCAGCCGCTGAAGGCGTCGACGATGTCCATGACGGCCGGTCCGAGCAGCACGATGAACAGGACCGGCAGGATGCACAGCATCAGCGGGAAGATGACCTTCACCGGGATCTGCATGGCCTTCTCCTCGGCCCGCTGCCGGCGCTTGAGCCGCATCTCGGCGGCCTGGGTGCGCAGCACGTCGGCGATGGAGACGCCGTACACGTCGGCCTGCACGACCGCCCGGATGAACCGCCGCAGGTCCTCCACCCCCGTCCGCTCGGCGAGCGCGAGGTAGGCCTCCCGGCGGGGCTGCCCCACGCCGATGTCCTGCAGCGTGCGCACCAGCTCCTCGGCCAGCGGTCCCCGCCCGGTGCGCCCGGCCCGGGCCATGGCCGCCTCGAAGCCGAGGCCGGCCTCCACCGCGATGGTCATCTGGTCGAGGGTGTCGGCCAGCTCCAGCCCGATGGCCTGCTGGCGCTCCTGGCCGCGGCTGTGCAGCAGCAGCTCCGGCACGACGTAGGCGACGACCGTCACGCCGACCGCCATGAGCACCGACAGCGGCCCGGGGCTGCGGACGACCACCAGCAGCCCGAGGACGGCCGCGACGGCGGCCAGCACCAGCTTGGCGGCGACCAGCCGCTGCACCGGCCAGGCGGCGGGTCGCCCCGCCGCGCCGGCCAGCCGGTCGAGCCGGGCCACGGTGCCCGCGGGGGTGAGCAGGGAGACCAGGCGCCCGAGCACCCCCGGACGGGCCCGGGCGGCCCGGGCACCGGCCCCGGCCACGTCGAGCCCGCGGGTCAGGTTGGCCCGGGACCGGGCGGCGGCGTCCTGCGGGCGGGCCACCAGCGCCCACCCGAGCAGCGGGACGCCGACGGCCACCGCGAGCGTCGCGGCGAGGACGGGTGCGGGGACGGTGCCCATCAGAACCGGATCCGCACGGTCTTGCGGAGCCACAGCCCGCCGACGAGCAGCAGGCCCAGCGACACGGCCACCATGACCCAGCCGGACAGGGACTCGGTGAACGTGGCGACGTAGGCGGGGTTGGTCACCGACAGGAAGGCGACGATGCCGACCGGCAGGGCCATGAGCACCCAGGCCGACAGCCGCCCCTCCGCCGACAGGGCCTTCACCTGACGGCGGATGGCGTTGCGCTCCCGGATGGTGGTGGCCACGGTGTCGAGCACCTCGGCCAGGTTGCCGCCCACCTCCCGCTGGATGGCGATGGCCTGGGCGATCCAGCGGAAGTCGTCGCTGTCGACGCGCTCGCCCACCTCGTCGAGGGCGGCGCCGAGGTCGCGGCCCACCCGGGTCTCGTTCACGATCCGGGCGAACTCCTCGCCGATGGGTGCCGGGGCCTGCTCGGCCACGGCGTCGATCGCGCGCAGCAGGCTGTGACCGGCGCGGAGGCTGCTGGCCATCAGCTGCAGGGCGTCGTCGAGCTGGTCGGCGAAGCGGGCCTGCCGGCGGCCGGTCCGCAGCCGGACCAGCACCCGCGCGCCCACCGGTGCGAGCACGGCGAGCAGCAGCCCGGCGGCGACCCCGCCGAGCAGCCAGCCGGCCGCGCCGAGCACGAGCGCCGCCAGCCCGGTCAGGAGCACGACCTCGGCCAGCGGCAGGCCGATGCCGGCCCGCTCGAGGGCCGCCGCGCCGGCCGCCACGCCCCCGCGCCGGGCGATGACCTGCTCGACGCCGCCGGAGGCCTGCGCGGTCACCTTCGACAGCAGGGTCGGCGGTGGGGCGATCGAGGGGTCCAGCCGGGCCAGCGGGACGCGCCGCGGGCCGGGCGGCACCGCGCCCAGGGTCAGCAGCGCCAGCCCGCCGCCGACCAGCAGCAGCCCGAGGAGCAGCACCCCCGGGGACGCCAGCGCCGGGGAGATCGATGCCGGCGACATCAGCCCCACCCCCGCGCCCGCGCCGGCACGCCGAACACCGACGGGGAGACCCGGATGCCGAGCTCCTCGAAGCGGTCGGTGAAGCGCGGCCGCACCCCGGTCGCGACCGGCGCGCCCAGGAAGCGGCCGGCGGCGTCGACGCCGGCGGAGTAGTCGAAGAGGAAGGCGTCCTGCAGCGTGACGGTCTCCCCCTCCATGCCCTGCACCTCGGTCACGTGGGTGACCCGCCGGGTGCCGTCGCGCAGCCGGGTCAGCTGGACGACGACGTCGACGGCGGAGGCGATCTGCTCGCGGATGGCCCGCAGCGGCAGGTCCATGCCGGCCATGAGCACCAGCGTCTCCAGGCGGGCGATCGCGTCGCGCGGTGAGTTGGCGTGCACCGTCGACAGCGAGCCGTCGTGGCCGGTGTTCATCGCCTGCAGCATGTCCAGCGACTCACCGCCGCGGCACTCCCCCACCACGATGCGGTCGGGGCGCATCCGCAGGCTGTTGCGCACCAGGTCGCGGATGGTGACCGCGCCCCGGCCCTCGATGTTGGGCGGGCGGGACTCCAGGCGGACCACGTGCGCCTGCTGCAGCTGCAGCTCGACGGCGTCCTCGATGGTGACGATGCGCTCGCCCTCGGGGATGAACGAGGACAGGACGTTGAGCAGCGTCGTCTTCCCGGTGCCCGTGCCGCCGGAGACGATGATGTTGAGCCGGGCCTCCACGCAGGCGTGCAGCAGCTCGGCCATCTCCGGCGAGAGGGTGCCGAAGCCGATGAGGTCCTCGACGCCGAAGGGGTCCTTGGCGAACTTGCGGATGGTCAGCGTCGAGCCGCTGAAGGCCAGCGGCGGGATGATCGCGTTGACGCGGGACCCGTCGGCGAGGCGGGCGTCCACCATCGGCGAGGACTCGTCGACGCGGCGTCCCACCCGCGACACGATGCGGTCGATCACCCGGCGCAGGTGCTCCTCGGAGGTGAAGCGCGCGCCCGAGCGGACCAGCTTGCCGCCCTGCTCGACGTAGACCGCGTCGGGGCCGTTGCACATGATCTCGGTGACGCTCGGGTCGTCGAGCAGCCGCTGCAGCGGGCCGAAGCCGAGCACGTCGTCGGCCAGCTCGGCGGTCAGCCGGGCCCGCTCGTCGGCCGACAGCGGCACCTTCTCCTCGTCGACGACGACGTCGAGCTCGCCGAGGACGATCCCGCGCAGCTGCTCCTCCGACAGCGACGGGTCGTTGAGCCGCGCGCCCATCCGCTCGAACAGCGCCTTGGCGACCCGGTCCTTGAGCCGGGTCAGCGCGTCAGTGGGCGGGGCGGGGACGGCCGCGGGGACGGGGCGGGGAGCCGTGGTCACCGGTGGTGCCGCCGGCACGGGCTTCTGCAGGGTGGTGGACTCGGCCGGGCGGCCCTTGGCGGCGGCCAGGCGGGAGGCGAGGTTCACGACGCCGCCCGGTGCTTGGCGCGGTAGCGGCCGGGCTTGACCAGCGGGGTGGCCGAGAAGCGGGACACCAGCGCGCGCAGCTCCCTGGCCGCCGGGTCCTTGCGGCCGCTGGCCAGGATGGGCACGCCCTGGTTGGTGGAGGCCGGGACGGCCGCCGACCGCGGGACGACGACGTCGACCCCGGTGCCGATCGCGGACTCGACGTCGCGCTGCGAGAGCCCGCCCTTCGGGTCGGCCATGTTCATGACCACGTGCCGCCCGGCCGGGATCATGCCGAGCTCGCCGAGCACCTGCACCTCCTTGCGCAGGCCCCGGACGCCGGGGACGTCCATGCTGCTGAGCAGGACGACGTCGGTGGCGCCGTCGATGGCCGCCAGCGTCTGCTCCGACAGCCCCGGGGCGGTGTCGACGACGACGTAGCGGAACTCGCGCGCCAGCGCGGTGAGCAGGCGGGCGACGTCGCCGGCGGTCACCGTGTCCCCGGCGGCCGGGGAGTCGGAGCCGCAGACGGCGAGCAGCCCGCTCGGGTGCTGGGTGAGGAAGGTCTTGAGGACCATCGTGTCCTGGCTGGCCGGGCCGTGGACGGCGTCGGGCAGCGTGTACTCGGGCACCAGGCCGAGCGCGGAGGCGACGTCGCCGAACTGCACGTCGAGGTCGACCAGCACGGTCCCCTGCGGGGCGGTGGCGGCCAGGCCGACGGCGAGGTTGGTGGCCACCGTCGTCTTGCCGACCCCGCCCTTGGGCGAGGCGACGGTGATGACGCGGCCGGTGAACCGGGCGGTCTCCTCCAGGGGGCGCAGCACCCGTCGCCGGTCGGCGGCGGCCGCGCCGGCCCGCTCCACGGCCGCCGCGACGTCGGCCGGCTCGGCCTGCGGGGGCAGCAGGTCGCGGATCCCGGCGCGCATCGCCGCCTGCCACAGCTCCGGCGTCGGCTCGGCGACCAGCACGACGCTGGTCCCGGGGCACTGCACGTCCAGTCGCGCGGCGAGCGTGAGCACCTCCTGCAGCGGCGCCAGCGGGCCGACGAGCAGCACGTCGGGCAGCTCGCCGTCGGCGAGCAGCTCGAACAGCCGGCCCGGGTCGGCGGGCAGCCGGCCCGGCGGCAGCACCTGCAGGTCGCCGTCGACGGCGACCTCGACGCGGGCGCGGAGGTCGTCGGCGGCCCCGGCGAGGACGACGCGGCTCACTCCGCCGCCTCCGCCGCGACGCTGCCCAGGGCGGCCAGCAGGTCGCCGTAGACGTTCCCCTGGGTGACGACGCGGGTGCCGGAGGTGTCGGTGCCCTCGCGCTCCAGGGACAGCCACACGCTCGCGTGCTCCATGCCGAACACGACCTGCTCGGCCTCCCGGGCCGGCAGGGCCACGGTGACCATCACGTTCTCGGTCGGGGCCGCGCTGGTGGCCGAGGCGGTCTCCACGTCCCCGCCGTCGGCGGCGGCGGGCGCGGGGGCGCCCTGGACCTGGGTGACCAGGACGCCGTGCAGGGTGGCGTGCGTGGTCCCGATCTGCTCGTCGTCGGGGTCGGCGTCGATGTTGCCCTGCAGCTCCATGGAGATGTAGACGCCGATCTCGTCGCCGGCGGTCAGCCGGCCGCCGACCGCGCGCTGCGGCTCGAGCACCAGGCTCACCTCCGACAGGCCCTCGGGCACCGGCACGGTGCCGGGCGCCTGCAGGTCCTCGGGCGCGGCGAACCGGGCGGCGAGCAGCTGCTCCCCCGGGGCGAGGTCGGCGGTGGCGACCTGGCCGGCGAGCTCCTCGAGCCCGGTGACCCGCCCGTCGACGGCCGCCTTGACCGGCAGCAGCTCGGTGCGGACCAGGCCGGCCACCTCCTCGGCGGGGGTGCCCTCGGGGATCGGCTGGTCGACCACGAGCACCTGCACGGTGCGCACCCCGGCGAGCGCGCGGGCGTCGGCACCGCGCACGTAGGCCAGCAGCACCACGGTGCCGGCGGCCACGAGGACCAGCGCCGCGACGGCGGCGAGCAGTCGGCGTCTCACGTCGGAGCCCCTATCGGATCAGTCGGAGGATGGCCGCGCCCAGGTCGGGGGCGTCGGTGCTGGTGTCGAAGGCGCCGGAGGCGTCGACGAAGCG
This sequence comes from Geodermatophilus sp. SYSU D00814, assembly GCF_054050055.1. Taxonomy (NCBI): domain Bacteria; kingdom Bacillati; phylum Actinomycetota; class Actinomycetes; order Geodermatophilales; family Geodermatophilaceae; genus Geodermatophilus; species Geodermatophilus sp. SYSU D00814. The sequence continues at coordinate 155,534 of NZ_JBJGYP010000011.1, read as the reverse complement.
GGTGAAGTAGCCGCGGATGCAGCGCTGTTCGCCGTTGCAGGGCTGGCCGACGTCGAACTGGCCGCCAAAGTGGTAGCCGGTGATCCGGAAGGCGGCGTAGCCGTAGACCTCGTACCAGGCGTGGCTACCGGTGTCTCCGGCCTGGTCGAAGATCGGGAGGAGCACCGTGCGGCCGACCAGGGCCCCGACGTCGCCGACGGAACAGCCCTGGGAGGGGTTGTTGCCAGGCTCGGAGTCGTAGCGCCGGTCGATGCGGGTGGTCGCCTTGCAGGAGCTGCCGCCCGTGTCCAGCCAGCCGAAGCCGCCGGGCACGAACATGCGGGAGGGCCCGGTGCAGCCGGTGTCGGACTTCTTGGGCAGCACGATGGTGCGCTCGGTGGTGCCCGAGGGCGCGCCGCCGCCGGTCTGGGCCTGCCACTCGCACCACGAGAAGATCAGCGGCAGCACGGCCGTCCCGCCGCTGGGCGCGCCCCAGGTGACCGTCGCCGTCGCCGACACCGAGCTGGCGTCGTGGCCGATGAGCGGGGCGAACCAGTGCTCGCGGGGCGCGCTGCCGGTGACCGTGACGCGGGTGGGGGCGCTCTGCAGCACCGGCGGTGCGGCGGTGGGCGCCCCGGCGCCGGCATCGGCGACGCTGTTGGCGTCGACCAGTTCCTGGGCGGTGGCCTGCATGTTCCCGCAGGCGCCGCGGGCGCAGTCGCGGGCCACGGCGAGGGCGGCGGCGTCGGCGGCCACCTGCAGCCGGGCCCGGTCGGCGTAGAGGGCGCCGACGTCGACGGCGATGGCGGTGAAGCCGAGCAGCGGGACGAGCAGGACCGACAGGAGCACGGCGGCCGCGCCGTGCTCGCCGGCCAGCCGCCGCCGCAGGCGGGCAGGCGAGGTGCTGGAACGGCCCCTCCGCAGGGTCCCGCCGCGAGCCTGCGAGTGGCGGGGGGCAGGTGAGGTGCTGGAACGGCCCCTCCGCAGGGCCCCGCCGCGAGCCTGCGAGGGGCGGGGGGCGGAGGGGTCCTTCATCAGCCGTTGCACCGCATGACCCCCGTCCCGGTCAGGTCGACGCCGCTGCCGAAGAAGCCGGTCAGGAAGGGCATCGGGTAGCGGATGGTCACGCGCACGTTGGCGGTGGTCGTCGGAGTGGTCGGGCACGCGGCGGGCGTGATGACGATCTGGGCGTCGGTGATCCCCGGGTCGAGCGTGGGGGCGGCGTCGCGGACGGCGGTGCGGGCGGCGGCCGGGTTGCTCTGCAGGGCCATGACCCGGGCGCCCTCGCGGGCCGCCGCGGACAGCGTCCCCTGCACCTGGAAGGCGTGGCCGAACTCGATGATCCCGAGGACCAGGACGATCAGCAGCGGCACGACCAGCGCGAACTCCACGGCGCTGGCGCCGCGCTCGGCACGCAGTCGCTCCCTCATCCCGTTCCTCCTCCCTCGACGACACGGCCGGGCGTCGTGGCGACCTGTCGTCGCCACGACGCCCGGAGCCCGGTGCGTGTGCTTCAGCTGGCGGCGTTGGCCTTCGTGAGGCCGTCCACCACCGACTGGAAGAGCTCCTTGAGCTGCGGGCCGACCAGCAGCAGGGTCGCGATGATCGCGACGGCGATCAGGCCGACCAGCAGGCCGTACTCGACGGCGGTGGCGCCCTTCTCCTCCCGCTTCACGCGGTCCTCGACGAAGGAGTAGAGGGTGACGACGGCGGCCAGCGGGTTGGTGAACGGGTTCAGCACGGGGACTCCCTGGGACGGTGCCGTCCGGCCGGGGTCGGTCGACCCGGCGTCGCGGCGCACGCCAGGGGTGTCGGGCGGTGCATTCGCCGGCTTGAGGGTCTTCCACCGGATCGCGCGACACCGGTCCACCGGCCGGGGCAACCGATCGGGGACGGGGTGACGCGGCGTCACCGCCCGCGGGCGCTCAGGACAGCAGGACGGGGGCCGCGGCGACGAGTGCGGCCCCGGCGAGCATCGCGGGACCGAAGGGCAGCTCCCCGCGCAGCCCGATCCGCCGGGTGGCCAGCAGCGCCAGCGCCACGACCGCCTGCAGCACGAACCCGGCCAGCGCCCCGAGGACCACCGCCGGCCACCCGAGCCACCCGAGGTAGAGGCCGAGCAGGGCGGCGAGCTTGACGTCGCCCATGCCCAGGCCCGGCGAGACGAGCGCCATGGTCAGGTAGACGGCGAACAGGGCCGCCGCCGCCAGGACGGCCCGCAGCAGCGCGTCCCACGCGCCGCCGGCCACGGCCGCCAGGCACAGCAGCGCCGCGCCCCCGGCGAGCGCGGGCAGCACCACGCGGTTGGGCAGCAGCCGCTCGCGCAGGTCGACGACGGCGAGCAGGACGCCGGCGGTCGCCAGCCACAGCCACGCCGGCAGCTCCGCCGTCGGCCCGAAGCGCAGCGCGGCCAGCGCGAACAGCGCCGCCGTCGCCGCTTCCAGCACGCCCCGGGGGGCCGCTCCCCCGCGCCCGCCGAGGACGGCGCCCACCGTCGCCGGGCGGGGCCACGGGAAGCGGGCCGCCGCCCGGTCGACCAGGTGGCCGACCCCCGCGCCGGCCAGGGCCACGGCGACGAGCCCGAGGGCGGTCACCGGGCGGTCCGGGAGCGGGGGACGGGCACGGGCAGGACGGTGGCACAGCCGCGGCGGCGACCCGGGCCCACCCCGCGGGGACGCCGCCCCGCGCACCACGGCAGGCCCACCCGTCCCGCCCGCCCCGGGCTGCGACGATCACCGGCGTGGAGGAGCACGTCGCCGGCACCCCTCGCGCGATCCGGCTGCCCGACGGCCGCGACCTCGCCTGGTCGGAGTGGGGCCCGCCGGACGGGCGGCCGGTGCTGTTCGTCCCCGGTGCCGGGATGAGCGGCGTCCTCGGGTTCGGCACCGATCTCCTGGGCGGCCTGGGCCTGCGGCTGCTGGCCCTCGACCGCCCCGGCCTGGGCCGGTCCTCGCCCGACCCGCACAAGAGCCACGCCACCTGGGTCGCGGACGTGCGCCACCTGGTCGGCGCCCTGCGTCCGGGCCGGGTGCTCGGGGTCGGCTTCTCCCAGGGTGCCCCGTTCGCGGCGGCACTGGCCGGCGCCGGCCTCGTCGACGCCGTCGCCCTCGTCGCGGGGCAGGACGACCTGCGGGCCCAGCGGCACCTGCTGGTGCCCGAGGTGGCCGGCCTGCTCGACGCCGTCGAGGCCGACCCCGCCGGCGTCGAGCGGGAGGTCGCCGGCGTCGCGGACGCCGACTGGCTGTGGCAGGTGATCGTCTCCACGGCCGCGCCCGTCGACCGGGCGCGCTACGAGGGCACCCGCCTGGGCGCCGCGGTGCGCGCGGCACTGGCCGACGGCTTCGCGCAGGGCCCGGCCGGCTACGCGCGCGACCTGGTCACCGCGCTGGGGCCCTGGCCGGTGCGCCCCGAGGAGGTCGCCGTCCCGGTGCACCTCTGGTACGGCGCGCTCGACACGAGCACCGTCCACTCCCCCGACCTCGGCGCGGCGCTGGCCGCACGCTTCCCGCACAGCCGGCGCACGGTGCTCGACGACGAGGGCGGTGCGCTGCTCTGGACGCGGGCGCGCGAGGTGCTCACCGCGCTCGCGCGGGCCTGACCGGGCACCCCCGACGGGGGAGGCCGCCGTGTGCGTGCCCTCAAGGGCGGGCAGGATCGACCGATCCCCTCCCCGTGACCAGAGACGTCGCGCGCCGACTGCCGGGGACCTCCCGCCGGCCCCTCGCCGTGAGCGCCGGCGCCCTCGCCGTCTTCGCGACGGGCGTCGGCCCGCGGCCGGCCGGGGCCCCGTGGGCCCCGCTGTACGACGTCGTCCTCTACAACCTCGTCTTCGTCGGGGCCGCGGTGGCGTGCCTGCAGGCCGCCCGCCGCCGGCCGCGCGAGGCGACGGCGTGGCGCGCGATCACGATCTCCCTGCTGTGCACCGTCACCGGCAACCTCGTCTACACCCTGGTGATCGCGCAGCTGCCGGAAGAGCCCTACCCGTCCTGGGCCGACGCCTGCTGGCTGGCCGCCTACCCCGCGCTCTACGTCGGGCTCATCGCCCTGATCCGGGCATCGGTCCCGCGGTTCCACCCGAGCATGTGGCTCGACGGCGTCATCGGCGCGCTGGGTGCCACGGCGGTCGCCGTCAGCGTCCTGCTCGGCCCGTCGCTGGCCCTGACCGACGGCGACCCCGCGGCCGTGGCGGTGAACCTCGCCTACCCGATCGCCGACGTCCTGCTGCTGGCCCTGCTGGTCGCGGTGGGCGCCATCCTCGGCCTGCGCGGCGAGCCGGTCCTGCTGCTGCTCGGCGCGGGCATCGCGGCCAACCTCGTCGGCGACATCGTCCACCTCGACCTGGCCGCGGCCGGCGTCTACGTCGAGGGCGGCCCCCTGGACCTGACCTGGCTGGCCGGCGCCCTGCTGCTCGCGCTGGCCGCCGAGCGCACCCGGGCGCCGGCCCGGCCGGTGCTGCGCTCCGCCGGGTCCCGCGTGGGCTGGCGGGTGCTCGCCGTCCCGGCGGCGTGCAACGTCGCGAGCCTGGCCCTGCTGGCCGCCGGCTGGGGCGGCCGCTACCCCGACGCCGCGATGTGGACGGCCGTCGGCTGCATCGTCACCGGCATCGCCCGGACCGCGATGACCTTCCACGAGGTGCGCAGCTTCCACGAGGTGCACGCCCAGGCCCGCACCGACGAGCTCACCGGCCTGCCCAACCGCCGCGCGCTGCTGGAGCACACCGCCGAGGTCCTCGCCACCGCGACCGCAGGGCGGCCGGCCGCCTTCCTGCTGCTCGACCTCGACGGCTTCAAGGAGGTCAACGACAGCCTGGGCCACAACGCCGGCGACGCGCTGCTGCGGCTGATCGCGCCGCGGCTGCACGAGGCCGCCGGTCCCGGTGCGCTGGCCGCGCGGCTGGGCGGCGACGAGTTCGCCGTCCTGCTGCCCGAGGCCACCCTGAGCGACGCGCTGGGGACGGCGCGGCGGGTGCAGGAGTGCCTGGCCGAGCCCTTCCCGCTGGAGTCCATCCGGGTCCACGTGGGCGCGAGCATCGGGGTGGCCACCGCACCCGTGCCCGCCGCCGACGTCACCGACCTGCTGCGCTGCGCCGACGTCGCCATGTACGCCGCCAAGACCTCGCGCGAGGGCGTGCGGGTCTACCTGCCCGAGCCCGGCACCGAGACCGGCGACCGGCTGCACACCATGGAGGAGCTGCGCGACGCGCTGGCCACCGACCAGCTGCTGGTGCACCTGCAGGCCCAGGTCGACGCGGCCGACCACCGCGTCGTCGGCGTCGAGGCGCTGGTCCGGTGGCAGCACCCGACCCGCGGCCTGATCGGGCCCGGCGACCTCCTCCCGGCGGCCGAGCAGGCCGGGCTGCTGCGCCCGCTGGCCGCCGCGGTGCTGGAGCTCGCGCTGACCGCCGCGGCCGGCTGGTGGCACGAGCACCCGGTGCCGGTGTCGGTGAACCTGTCCGCCGCCGACGTCACCGACCTGGACCTGCCCGACAAGGTCGCCGCCGCACTCGCCCGGCACGGCCTGCCGGCCGCCGCGCTGACCGTGGAGCTGGTCGAGGACACCCTCGTGACCGACGCCGAGCGCGGCCGGGAGGTCCTGCAGCAGCTGCGCGACCTCGGGGTGCGCACCTCGATCGACGACTACGGCAGCGGCTACAGCTCGCTCGGGTACCTGCGCCGGCTGCCCGCCGACGAGCTGAAGCTCGACCGGTCCCTCACCCAGGACCTCGGCGCCGACCCGGCGGCCGCGCTGATCGTGCAGCACACCGTGGCCCTCGCCCACGGCCTCGGGTTGACCGTGGTGGCCGAGGGCGTGGAGGACCTTTCGACCGCCGGCGTCCTCGCGGACCTGGAGTGCGACGTCGTCCAGGGGTACGTCTTCGCCCGGCCGGTGCCGGTGGCCGACTTCGTCGCCCTGCTGCGCGCGGGCGCCCCCCTCGGCACGCCGGACTGGACGGCGGCCCTGGCCTGAGTAGCGTCGGGCCGTGGTGGTCCTCCGCGGGCTCGGGCAGGCCCTGGTGCTCGTGCTCGCCGGCGTCGTCCTCGGCCTCGCCGCGGCCGGGGTCTGGGTCGCGGTCGGGGGCGGCGGGTTCGGGTCGCGGCTGGGGATCTCGCTGCTCGTCCTCGCCGGGCTCTCCACGGTGACCGGCGGGACGCTGCTCTCGCGCGCCGACACGGCAGCGGAGCGCGCCTTCCTGGGCCTCGGTCCGGAGCGCGACACCGAGCAGCCACCGGGACCCTCCGCCCTCGGCCCCGTCGGCGTCTTCCTCTTCGTGGCCCTGCCGCTCGCCGCGCTCGGGCTGTTCCTCCTGGGCTGAACCGTCCCACTCCCCGGCAGACTGCGCCCGTGCCCTTCGACGCGACGCTCGTGCGCTGGCCCGGTGCGGCGAGCTGGGTCTTCGCGCCCGTGCCGGCCGAGCACGCGCCCGACTCCGCCGGCGCCTTCGGCCGGGTGCCGGTGACCGCCACCGTCGACGGGCGGACCTGGTCGACGAGCGTCTGGCGCGACCGACGCGCCGGCTGGCTGCTGCCCGTCCCGGCCCGCGTCCGCCGCGGCAAGGACGACGGCGACGTCGTGACCGTCGACGTCGAGGTCGACCCCTCCCGGATGTGAGTGTCCGGCGACCAGGCTCCTGACCTGCGGGAACTGTCGTACCTCGTGCGTAGGTTCGGGGTCGTGGAGGAGGTCGCTGAGTACGTGTCGCCGGTGGAGCGGGCGCTCGCCGGTGTGCTGCTCGAGCGACCGGTGACGGTCCAGCGGCTGCCGGTGGCGGTGCTGTCGCGGGAGCAGAAGGCCGCCGAACTGCAGCGCCTGCAGACCCGTAAGGCCATGGACGCCGCCTACGAGGCCGAGCTGGTGCTGGGCCTGGCCGACGACTCCCCCGCTGGCGACGACCCGCCGCCCGGTGCTCCCGGTGCTCGCCGCGGGTCGTGGAAGCCGGATAGCGAGTTGCCGGGGGTGTCGGAGTTCTTCACCGCCGAGCTGGCGGTGGTGCTCAACTGCGGGCGGGGTACCGCCAACCACCTGGCCACCCGCGCCTGGACCTACCGCGAACGGCTGCCCGCCACCTGGGCCGCACTCGCCGCCGGGGAGCTGGACGAGGCCCGCGCGAAGGCGCTGGTCGACGTGCTGCAGCACACCGCCCCCGCCCTGGCCCGCCGCATCGAGGCCGCCGTGCTGCCCGAGGCCGCCGGCCTGACCGTCGGCAAGGTCAAGAAGCGGGCGCTGGAGCTGCTGCTGGAAGCCGACTCGGAGGCCATCGACGAACGGCGCAGCACCGCCGAACGGCGCTCGGATGTGCGCGTCTACCCGTCGGCGTCGGACGGGATGAGCACCCTCGCCGCCGACCTGCCCACCGACGTGGCCGCCGCCTGCCACGCGACCGTCGACGCACTCGCCCGGATGCTGAAGGCCGACGGGGATCCGCGGCCGATCGGGCAGCTGCGCACCGCCGTGTTCGCCGACCTGCTGCAGCGCCCCTGGCAGGCCGGTCCGGCGGTGACCGCGCACCTGCAGATCGCCACCACCCTCGCCGCCCTGGCCGGCCGCTCGGACCAGGCCGGTGAGGTGAACGGGCTGCCGATCACCGCCGCCCACCTGCGCGAACTGCTGCACCAGTTGGACGCCCTCGGCGTGCAGGCGCCCGACGGTGGCTCGGTGACCGTCGCACTCACCGAGGACGACGGGACGCTCCGGGCCACCGCGACGCTGAACCGGCTGCGGAGGCTGGCGCGGCGAGGTTGCCCTCACCACCCCGACGGCGCCTGCAACTGTCCCGTTCTGGACCGGCCCGACCCGGTCGACCGCTACACGCCCTCCGCCGAGCAGCAGGCGTTCGTGCGCACCCGCGACCGCACCTGCCGGATGCCCACCTGCGGGCAGCGGGTCGGCTGGGCCGACGCCGACCACGTCCTCCCCCACGCCGCCGGCGGGCCCACCGACTGCGCCAACCTGTGCTGCCTGTGCCGCTCGCATCACCGGGTGAAGACCTTCGCCCGCGGCTGGCGCTTCCAGATGGGTCCCGACGGCACCCTCACCGTCACCGCACCGTCCGGCGTCACCCGCACCACCCGGCCACCGGGCCTGCGACCACCACCGCCGACACCCGAGCCACCACCGGAAGCCGACGAACCGCCTGACCCGGACGACGACCCGCCGCCCTTCTGACCGGCCCCGAGGGGGCCGCGTCAGCGGCCGTAGCGGACGACCAGCAGACCGTCGTCGGAGTCGGTCAGCCGCCCACCCGCCGCGGCCATCGCCCCGGCCACACGGGCCAGCCGCTCGTAGGCCGCGGCGGCGTCAGCCAGCGTGACCGCCCGATCCGTGGCGTGGCGGAAGGAGAACGCCTCGACGGTGCGCACCAGCGCGCCGTCGGTCACGGCGTGCACCCGCAGCGCACTCCCCTCCGCCACGACGCCGCGGGCCGGACCGACCCGGGCCGGCACCAGGGCCCACCTCCGCGACCCGGCCTGGGCGGCCGACACCTGGCGGGCCAGCTCGGCCAGCACGGCCGGCTCGACCGGCGGCCCGGCCACGTGGCGTGGTCCCCCGCCGGCCCAGCCGAGCACCGGCGTCCGCGGCACCGCAGCGAGGTCGAGCACCGCGTCCCCGGGGAGCGGGAGCTCGTCGACGACCCGCACCCGCCAGCCCCGGAGCGACGGGGCCGGCCCGGGGACGACGGCGACGGCACCGCGGGCGCGCTCGCGGCGGGACGGCCGGGTCGCCAGCAGGTGGCCGTCACGCATCGGTCGCACCGGCGTCCAGCCGGCCGCGTGCGCCGCCCGCAGCTCGGCGGCCAGCGCGCCCAGCCGCGCGACGACGTCGGCCAGCGCGACGACGTCGTCGAGCTGCCAGCGGTGCACGGTCTCGTGGCGGGAGCCCGGCCAGGGCGACGGCGGGCGGGTGGTGGGAGCGGTCACGGCGTCCTCGCGCGGGCACCTGCGGGGCCCCGCGGGGTGCCGGTGCTGGATCGCCGGGCCGGCGCGGGAGCCCCGCGGGTGCGCCGCGGGTCGGGGCCGGCGGGTGTCCCCGGGCGGGGGCCGGCGCCGACCGCACCGATCATGGCACGGACGGCTCAGTCGTCGAGGGCGTAGGTGGCCTCGACGACGGCGGACACGGTCACGTCCCGCGGGTCGAGGGTCAACCCCGGCCCGCCGTCCGGGGAGCCGCGCGCCATGACGGCCATCGACTCCGGGGCCGCGGCCGACGACAGGCCGGCGTCGGCCAGTTCGAGGAGCGGCCCCAGGCCACGGCCGGCCGCGTCGGCCAGGTCGTCGGCGGCCTCGCGGGCGGCCTCGACGGCGGCGCGGCGCACCGCCCGGCGCGCGGCGGCGGGGTCGTCGAGCTCCCACGCCACCCCGCCGATCCCCGCACCCGCGGCGGCGACGACCTCGGCCAGGGTCTCCGCGGCGCCGGCGTCGGCACGGACCGAGCCGCCCACGGTCGCCTCCCACCCGGCGGGCTCGTGCCGGCCGGCAGCAGGGTCCCAGGCGGACCGCTCGTGCACCGACACCCGGGACAGCACCACCCGGCGCACGCCGTCGGCGCCCTCGAGCGCCGCGCGCAGCCGCGCGGTCACCTCCGAGGCCTCGGTGAGGGCTCGCTCACGGCTGTCCGGCGACGTCGCGCTCGCCGACACCGACAGCACCGCGACGTCGGGCGGGTGCTCGGCCGTCGACTCCCCGCGCACGCGGACGACGGCGCGCGGGCCGCTCACCCCCGCGGTCCGGCCCCCACCGGGGCCGCGAGCACCGCCTCGTAGCAGCCGTGCAGCAGGTCCAGCCGTTCCAGCAGCCGCGCCACCCACGCCGCCGACGTGCTCACCGGCGCCGGCTCGAGCATCAGCGACCAGAACAGCCGGTCCACCGCGCCGGTGGCCACCCACCGCCGCTCCTCGGGCGACGGCGGGCTACCGACCGCCGCGGCCACCCGCCCGGCGACGTCGCGCCGCAGCCGGACGGCGTCGTCGGCGACCAGCCCGATGGCGCGCCCGAGCAGCGGGAGCAGGCGCGGCCGGTCGGCGGCGGACAGCACGTCGTTGGCGTGCCGCAGCACCGCGGCGAGCTGCTCGTCGACGCACCGCGGGGCGTCGCCGAACGGCTCGCCGGCCAGCAGCGCGGTGTACTCGAGGAAGCAGGCGCCGTGCGCGGGGCTGCGGTGCCGGCCGCGGCTCAGCACCGGCAGCGAGTCCGGGATCCGGTCCATGTCTGCGCCCCCTCCGCCGCGTCCGGCCGCCCGAGCGTAGGTCCCGCGGACGCCATCCGCAGCCGCCGCGGACCCGGCGTTCGGCAAGCGGATCGAGAACGTCCCCGCCAGGAGCTTGTGAGGGCAGCCTTGCCTCACTATGACTACCGGGTGCCGTTCCTCCGTACCCGTACCGCCACCCGTGCCACCGGTCTGCTCGTCCTGCTCGGCAGCACCACCGCCTGCGGCTCCGGCGCCGACGCCGCGACCGACTCCGCCGGCGGCTCGCCCGCCGAGGACCGGGTCGTCCTCGCGCTCGACGACTTCGCCGCGGTCCACGCGCTGACCCTCGGCGTCGAGCCGGACCTCGTGCTCGAGGTGTTCGAGTACGAGTCGACGTCGGCGGTGTTCGACGACCTGGGCGTGGCCACGCAGCCGTACGGGTCCGAGCTCGACCTCGAGGCGGTGGCCGCCGCCGACCCGGACGTCGTCATCGGCGTCTCCATCCCGACGACGGTCTCGGCCCGGGAGCAGCTCGAGGCCGTCGCCCCCACCACGGTCGTCGACTACACCGCCGGCTGGGAGGAGCAGCTGTCCACCGTGGCCGCGGCGCTCGGCCGCGAGGACGAGGCCGCCGGCCTGCGGGAGCGGCTGGCGGAGGAGACCGCCGCCCTCGCCGCGGACCTCGACGCCGCCGGGCTGGCGGGCGCGGTGACCTCCGTCGTCGGCGACAACGGCGGCTTCTTCTCCCCGCCCACCGCCACCGCCGTCGGCTCGCTGCTCACCGAGGCCGGCCTGGCGCGCCCTCCCGCGCAGCAGCAGCCGGGCGACCCGGCCAGCCCGTTCGCCCTCTTCACCGCCGAGACGCTGCCCGACCACGACGGCGACGAGCTGTTCCTGCTCTCCGGCGGCCCCTACCGGACCGAGGGCCTCACCGGCTCGCCGCTGTGGCCCGGCCTGCGGGCCGTCCAGGGTGGGGCGGTGCACGAGGTCAGCGGCGAGGTCTGGCTGTCGGCGTCGGCCTTCTCGGTGGACTGGGTGCTCGGCGACCTGCGCGCCGCGCTGCTCGGCGAGGGCGAGCCGGCCACCACCGGGGAGGCCGCGGCCCGCTTCGCGGAGTTCACCGGTGCCTGAGCCGGTGACCTCGACCGCGCGGTGGGACGACGGCGTGCTGCACGTGGCCCTGGTCGGCCGGCTGACGGCGGCCGACGTCGAGCTGGTCGCGACCGCGGTGGGCTCGGCGGGCGACCGCTTCGGGGTGGTCCTCGACCGCCGCCGGCTCGGCGCCCCGACCGCCGAGGGCCGGGCGGCGCTGGAGCGCTGGGCCGCGGAGGACCTGCCCGCGCGCGTACCCGCGATCGCCGCCTGGGCCGACGTCTTCGACGAGCGCCGGTACCGCTCGCTCACCCGGGACGGCGAGGCGGCGGGCCACGGGCCGGGCTACCCGCAGCGCACCTTCGCCGACCCGGAGGCCGCCCTCACCTGGGTGCGCGCCGCGCTCTCCGCCGCCCGCAGCGGCTGAGCGCCCTCCCGGCGGCCCGCACGCCGTCAGGGGACGACGTCGGGCACGAACCGCTGGCTGTCCATCGGCGGGCGCACGTAGTGCTCGTCGACGGGCGGGCGCGGCGGCAGCTCCGGTGGTTCGGGAGTGAGGTCCTCGTAGGGCACCTGGTCGAGCAGGTGGGCGATGACGTTGATCCGCGCCCGCTTCTTCACGTCGGCCTCGACCACCCACCACGGCGCCTCGGGGATGTCCGTGGCGGCGAACATCGCGTCCTTCGCCTTCGAGAACTCGACCCAGCGGTTGCGGGCCTCGAGGTCCATCGGGCTGAGCTTCCAGCGCTTGGTCGGGTCGTGCAGCCGCGCCTGGAACCGCTTCTCCTGCTCGGTGTCGCTGACCGAGAACCAGTACTTGAGCACGGTGATCCCGCTGCGGACGAGCATCCGCTCGAACTCGGGACAGGACCGGAGGAACTCCTCGTACTCCTCGTCGGTGCAGAAGCCCATGACCCGCTCGACGCCGGCGCGGTTGTACCAGGACCGGTCGAACAGGACCATCTCGCCGCGGGTGGGCAGGTGCTCGACGTAGCGCTGGAAGTACCACTGCCCGCGCTCGCGCTCGGTCGGCGCCGGCAGCGCCACCACCCGGGTGGCCCGCGGGTTCACCGTCTCGGTGATCCGCTGGATGGCGCCGCCCTTGCCGGCGGCGTCGCGGCCCTCGAACACGACGACGACGCGCAGGCCCTTCGCGCGGACGTACTCCTGCTGCTTGACCAGTTCCACCTGCAGCCGGGCGATCTCCTTCTCGTAGAACGCGCTGTCGACCTTGCGGGTCGCCTGGGGGGCCTCCTCGACCGAGGCCTTGGGCTTGGCCATGCCGCAGCATCGACCCGCCGCCCCGGCGGGGCAACCGCAGCGGGCGGTCAGGTGCCGCAGGAGGCCGTGTACGGGCCGGCCGGCCGCACCGTCAGCCGAGCCCGGAGGCGAACGCCAGGCCGCGCCGCACCCACCGCTCGAGGTCGGCGTCGTCGGCGAAACCGGCGGGCCCGACGAGGACGAACGCCCGCACCCGACGACCGCCGAGCACCATCGGCTCGACGTGCGGCTCGGCCAGCGCGGCCGGGACGGCGTCGGCGCCGACCCGGACCACCAGCGCGGTCGCCGTGACGCCGCAGACCAGGTGACCGCCGACGTTGAACGACAGGCCGCCGCCGACCATCCGCTTCTCCACGGCGCCGGGCAGCAGCCGGCGGACCCGCTCGGCGGTCACGGCGTCGTGGGGCACGGCTGGGGTCCCGGCCGCGCGTCGGTCAGGTGCCGCAGAAGGTCACGTACGGGCCGGCCGGGCCGGGCTCGGCGTAGCGCTCCAGCCCGGGGCGCTCCTCGAACGGGCGGCTGACCACCTCGACCAGCCGCTCGAACGGCCCGGTGTCCCCGGCGGTCGCCGCGGCGAGCGCCTCCTCGACGAGGTGGTTGCGCGGGACGTAGACCGGGTTGACCCGGTCCATCGCGTCGGCGTCGGGACCCAGCGCCCGCCACCGCTGCAGCCAGGCGTCGGCGGCGGCGAGGTCGAGCACCAGGCCGCGCGCGGGCTCGGCGTCGCCCCGTGCGGCCGCCGACAGCCGCCGCGCGAAGCCGGTCAGATCGACCTCGTTGGCCCGGAGCAGCGCCAGCAGGTCGTCGACCAGGCCGCGGACGACGTCGTCGTCGAGACCCGCGGGCAGGCCGAGCTTGGCCCGCCAGCCGGCCAGCAGGGCGGCGTCGTAGGCCGGGCGGAACCGGTGCAGCGCCTCGACGGCGAGCTCGACCGCCGGCTCCTGCTCGTCGGCCAGCAGCGGCAGCAGCGCCTCGGCCAGCCGGGCGAGGTCCCACTCGGCCACCAGCGGCTGGTTGCCGTAGCGGTAGCGCCCGCCCTGGTCGACCGAGCTGTACCAGGTGTCCTCGTCGTAGCGCTCCAGGAACGCGCAGGGCCCGAAGTCGATCGTCTCGCCGGAGATCGTCACGTTGTCGGTGTTCATGACGCCGTGCACGAAGCCCACGAGCATCCACCGCGCCACCAGCGACGCCTGTGCGGCGACGACGGCCTCGAACAGTGCGAGGTACCGGTTGCCGGCGTCGGCCGCGGCGGGGTGGTGCCGGGCGATGGCGTGGTCGGCCAGCCGGCGCAGCAGGCCGTCGTCCCCGGTGGCCCGCGCGTACTGGAAGCTGCCGACCCGCAGGTGGCTGGCGGCGACCCGGGCCAGGACGGCGCCGGGCAGCAGCATCTCCCGCCGGACGGGCCGGCCGGTGGCCACGACGGCGAGCGAGCGGGTGGTCGGGATCCCGAGGGCGTGCATCGCGCGGCTGACCACGTGCTCGCGCAGCATCGGCCCGACCGCGGCCAGCCCGTCGCCGCCCCGGGAGAACGGGGTGCGGCCGGAGCCCTTGAGGTGCAGGTCGCGCAGCCGGCCGGCGGTGTCGACGAGCTCGCCGAGCAGCAGCGCCCGCCCGTCGCCCAGGCGCGGGTTGTAGTAGCCGAACTGGTGGCCGGAGTAGGCCTGCGCCACCGGGCGCGCGCCCTCGGGGACGACGGTGCCGGTGAGCAGGCCGATGCCCTCGGGGCCGCGCAGCGCGGCGGGGTCGAGGCCCACCTCGGCGGCGAGCTCCTCGTCGAGGGCGAGCAGCCGCGGGGCGGGCGTCTCGGCCGCCTGCCAGGGGACCGCCATCTCCGGCAGCTCGCGGGCGAAGCGGTCGCCGAGGGCGACGGTCAGGGCGGGGGCGACACTCACCCTCGTCAGCGTACGAGCGGGGCGGGGCGGCTGCGTCAGCCGCGGAGCAGCCCCGAGATCCGCTGCTGCGCCTGCCCGGCCAGGGAGCGCACGAGCCGGCCGACGGGGAGCCGGTCGGTGGCCAGCCGGGACTCGACGGCGGCCAGCCGGGTCTCCAGCGCGACGACGTCGGCGACGACATCGGCGTCGCGCCCCGAGGGCACCGGCGGCGCGGGCGGGGCGGCGAGCCGGGCCAGCCCGTCCGACAGCGCCGCCACCAGCCCGGACACCTCGTCCGGGCGCAGCTTGACGGTGCCCACGCAGACGTCGTCGCGCCACAGGCTCAGGTTGAGCAGGCCCTGCTCCGGGTGCGGGGAGACGCGCAGCGCGCGCGTGCGGTCGCGGGCGTCCCACACCCACCGGCCCGGCTTCGGCAGTGCGATCACCGTCATCCCGGGATGATCGACGACCGGGGCCCGGACCGCCAGCAGGTGCGGCGCCGCGTCGGCCGCGCGTCACTGCGCGCCGGCCACCTCCGGCCGCGACCCCGTCGCGTGCGCCAGCGCCCAGTCCAGCACCTCGTCGGCGATGCGCTCCCACCCCTCCTGCGCGGGCAGCAGGTGGGCGTAGCCCGGGTACTCGCGGATCTCGGTCACGGCGGTGCCGTGGTAGTGCGCGGCGTTCGAGCGCTGGATCGACGGCGGCATGATGTGGTCCTCCCCGCCGGAGACGAACAGCAGCGGCGGCCGGGCCGGGTTGCCGTAGTCGACGTGCGCGTCCTGCGGGCCGGGCATCAGGTTGGCCAGCACCGAGTTCCACAGGATCCGGCCCGAGGCGGGGACGTGGTACCGCCGGTACAGCGCGCGCGACTCCTCCTCGCTGAAGGTGTTGGTGAACGCGTAGTGCCACTGCTCCTCGGTCAGCCCGACGGCGCGGTGCCGGTTGGCCGGGTTCTTGAACACCGTCCAGGTCGAGCGCAGCTGCGACAGCGGCAGCAGCTTGACCCCCTCGGTCGGCGCCGAGTTGAGCGCCACCCCCACGGCGCCCAGGCCGCGGTCGAGCACCAGCTGGGTGATGGTGCCGCCGGCGGAGTGGCCGATGAGCACCGGCGGCCGGTCCAGCCCGCGGACGACGTCGGAGACGGAGTCGACGATGGCCGGCAGCGTGACCTCGGCGATCGGCGTCGGGTCGGCGTTGAGCGCCTCGACCTCGACCTCGAAGCCGGGGTAGGTCGGGGTGAGCACGCGGAAGCCGCGCTGCTCGTAGTGCGCCTTCCAGTTCTCCCAGCTGCGCGGGGTCACCCAGAAGCCGTGGATCAGGACGATGGTGTCCGGTGCGGTCGGAGTGGTCACGTCGCTCCCTCGGTGGTGGCCGGTCAGCCGGAGCCTGGCAGCGGGCCGGTCCGCCGGGGCGGCCCTGCGTGCACGACTGCGGCTCCTGCCTGCACACCGGCGGGTTCCGGTGGCGGCCCGGCTCTGCCAGGCTCGGCGGCGTCCGCGGGGGACGTCAGCCGGTCGAGGCCCAGGACGGCGCGATGCTGCTCAGCGACACTGCCCGGCTCGCCGGCGCCGACGCCGACGGGACCTTCCCCTACGGGACGGCGGTGCTGCTGGCCACCGACGCGGCGCAGTCCCGCGCGGGCCGGTCCCGTCGGCCGGGGGCGCGGGACGGGGCGCCGCTGGTCGCGCTGGCCTTCCCGCACCGCGGCGGCGCCTCCAGGGCGCTGCTGGTCCCCCTCGACCGGCTCGGCCTGCCCGCCGACGTCGTGCGCCGCGCGGCGCCCCGGCTGCGGGCCAGCCCGCTGCACGGGCTGGTGCGGGCGCACCTGCAGCGGATCGCCGACGACGCCGCCGGGCTGTCGGCCGACCCGGGCGCGGCGGCTCTGGGCGCGGCCACCGTCGAGCTGGTCCGCGCGCTGCTCGTGTCCGCGGCCGGCGGGAGCGGGTCCGGCCCCCCCGTGCGGCCGGACACGCTCGTGGTCCGGGTGCGGGCGCACGTCGCCCGGCACCTGACCGACCCGGGCCTCACCCCGGCCGCCGTCGCGCGGGCGCACGGCGTCTCGGTCCGCCAGCTCTACAAGGCCTTCGCCGCGGCCGGCGCGAGCCTCGAGCAGGAGGTGATCGCCCAGCGGCTGGAGGCCGCGCGGGCCCGGCTGGCCTCCCCCGCCGGGCGGCAGCGGTCCATCGCCGCCACCGCCCGCGCCTGCGGGTTCGCCGACCCCAGCCACTTCGCCCGGCGGTTCCGCGCCGCCTACGGGACGAGCCCGCGCGAATGGCGGCGCGCGGCCGCGCCCCGCTGACGGCTCCCGTCACGGCACCGGGCGCGCCTCCAGCGACCGGTACAGCGCCGTCTCGAACTCCAGGTAGCCGCCGAAGGACGTCGCGTCCCCGAACGGGAGCACCTGGGTGGCCCAGAAGCCGCCGTACCCGTTGTCCCGGTCGATCCAGTAGAAGAGGTTGCCCAGGCCCGCCCAGCCGAGCCCGCCGGCGGGCCGGCCGGTGGGGGCCGGCTCGTCGTTGACCATGAACGGCAGCGACCACGACTTGGACACCCCGGGGAAGAACTCCGCGTCGTTGGACAGCGACGGGATGACACCCGGGAGCGCGGTCACCTTGAGGTCGCCGCAGTGGTTCTGCACCGCCATCCGCACCGTCTCCGGCTGCAGGACGACGCCGTGCTCGCCGCGGCCGTCGTTGAGCCACATGCGCATGAACCGCGTGTAGTCGCCGACCGTGCCGTAGAGGCCGTGGCCGCCCATGTGCACCTCCGGCGACGAGGGCAGCTCGAACTCGATCGGGGTGAGCGACCCGTCCTCGCCGCGGGTGTGCATGCCGGCCAGCCGGGTCCGCAGCGCGTCGGTCAGCTCGAAGGTCGTGTCGTGCATGCCCAGGGGCGCGAAGACGCGGGAGGCGAAGACGTCCCCGAGGCGCTCCCCGGTGATGCCCTCCACCACCTGCCCCACCCAGTCGATGTTGCTGCCGTACTCCCACCGCTCCCCCGGGTCGGCCAGCAGCGGGGTGGCCAGCGCCGCCTTGGAGGCGGTGATGACGCTGGGCTGGCCGTGCTCCTCGGCCATGCGCCGGTAGTGCTCGTTGAAGAAGTCGTAGCCGAACCCGGCGGTGTGGGTCAGCAGCATCCGGGTGGTCACCTCGCGCCGGGGGTCGCGCAGCCGCGGCGAGCCGTCGGCGTCGAACCCGTCGAGGACCTTCACCTCGCCGAGGGCCGGGGCGTACGTGCGCGCCGGGGCGTCGAGGTCGAGCCGGCCGTCCTCGACCAGTTGCAGCGCGGCGGTCGCGGTGACGGCCTTGGTCGTGGAGAAGAGCGCGAAGACCGTGTCGGGGGTCATCGCCACGCCGGACCCGAGGCTGCGCTCGCCGGCCACGCCCTCGTAGACGTCGCCGTCGCGGTCGGTGACGAAGGCGACCACCCCGGCGACGGGCGCCTCGGCGTGCACGGTGCGGTCGAGGACCCCGTCGGCGTCGGCGGCGAAGCGCGCGTCGAGGCGCTGGTCCCCGGTGGTGTGGGTCATGGCTGTCCTCCTTCTGGGACGGGACGCCGGCGCCGGTGACGCCGGCGGTCGTGCGGGGTCAGCGGTCGCGCCGGTAGCCGAAGAAGCCGCGCTGCTTGATCAGCTCGCAGACCTCCGGCGGGACCATCGACTCCCAGCTCCGGTCGTCGGTGGGGATCCGCTTGAGCACGTCCCGGCTCAGGATCGGCAGGTGCTCGGGCTTGTAGCGGTCCAGGTGGACGAAGCTCCCCCGCCGCGCCAGGTAGTCGTAGAGCGGCTGCAGCTGCTCCCCCACCGAGACGGTGTCGACGGTGGTCACCTCGCCGTCGCGCAGCATCGGGTGCACGAACAGCCGCAGGTCGTTCTTGAACAGCCGGCCGAAGCTCTCGAGGATGCCGCCGGGCAGGTCGGCGTGGCTGGACTCGTCGAAGAGGTCCAGCAGGCTCGGGACGCCCATGACCATGCCGATCCGCCCGTCGGTGCGCCAGGCCAGGTAGGCGGCGAGCCGGTGGTAGGCCACGTAGTCGGAGATGAGCACGGTCATCCCGCAGGCGGCCAGCAGATCGGCGCGGGCGAGGAAGTCCCGGCGGTCGACGACGTCCCCGCCGGCGCGCAGGTTGGCCATCGTCAGCTCGGTGAGCACCAGGACGTCGCGGCCGGCGACGGCGGGGTCGCACTCGAACTCGGCCCGCGCGGCCTCGAGCATGTCGATGTTGACCACCGTCGGCGGGCGGAAGCTGCCCCGCTCGACCAGGATCGCCTTCTTGCGCAGCACCTCGCTGGGCTGCAGGACCCGCCGGTCGGGGCCGAACATCGCCGCCCCGCTCAGGCCCAGCTGGACCAACGTGAGCGCCATGACCCGGTTGTCGACCGTGCGGAACTCGATGCCGCTCATCTCGACCATGTCGATCTCGATGCGGCCGGTGCCGAGCTGGTCGAGCAGGCTCGCGAGCAGCTTCTCGGGCTCGTGGTGCTGGAAGAAGGCCGCGTGCAGCAGGTTCACGCCCACCACGCCCAGCGCCTCCTGCTGCTGCGGCGCCTCGTCGTCGAGCATCCGCACGTGGACGACGACCTGGCTGGGCTCGTCGCGCGGGTGGGACTGGAACTTCACGCCCATCCAGCCGTGGCACTCGTTGCCGCCGCGGTAGCTGCGGGCCACCACCGTGTCGGCGAAGGCGAAGAAGGCGGTGTCGTCGCCGCGCTGGTCACCCAGCCGGTCGATGTTGAGCTGGTACTCGTGGTCCAGCATCGCCTGCAGCCGGCCCTTGGAGACGTAGCGGTCGCTCTTGCCGTAGACGGCGTCGCTGACCGCCATGTCGTAGGCCGACATCGTCTTGGCCACGGTGCCGGCCGCGCCGCCGGCCCGGAAGAACCACCGGGCGACCTCCTGGCCGGCACCGATCTCGGCGATGGTGCCGTACCAGCGGGGGTCGAGGTTGATCCGCAGGGCCTTCTGCAGGGTGTCCACGCCGGCGTCCATCGCGGGCTCCGTCCTCGCCAGGGTGGCGGCGAGCGTAGTCGCTGGTCCACGGCGCGGCACCCGCGCGCGGACGGCCCGCGCCCGGTCCCTCGTTTTGCGCACCGCCCGGGAGTGTGGGGAACCTGGGCGGCCACCTGCGTCACCCGCGCGCCCGGGACCCGGCGACGACGAGGAGCCCCATGAGCACTTCGGCCAGGCAGTCCACGAGTCGATCGGTCTGGCGGCGCATGCCGGTGGACCGCATGGAGGAGATCGAGGCGGAGGGCGGCGGCGGGGCGCTCGCGAAGAGCCTGGGCCTGTGGCAGCTGACCGCGATCGGCGTCGGCGGCATCATCGGCGTCGGGATCTTCTCCCTCGCCGGGCTGGTGGCCCACGGCGACGCCGACAACCCCGGCGTCGGCCCGGCGGTGCTCGTCGCCTTCCTGATCGCCGGACTGGCGTCCGCGGCGGCCGCGCTGTCGTACGCGGAGTTCGCCGGCATGATCCCGCGGGCCGGGTCGGCCTACACCTACGGGTACGTGGCCCTCGGCGAGCTCATCGGGTGGTTCATCGGCTGGGACCTGCTGCTGGAGTACATCGCCATCGTCGCGGTCGTGGCGATCGGCATCTCCGGCTACCTGGAGGCGCTGCTCGACGGCCTCGGGCTCAGCCTGCCGACGGCGGTCACCGCGTCGGCCGAGGAGGGCGGCGTCGTCAACGTCCCCGCCGTCCTGATCTGCCTGCTCGTCACGTTCATCCTCAGCCGCGGCACGCGGGCCTTCGGCCGGTTCGAGCTCATCGCCGTCGGGATCAAGATCCTGCTGATCCTGTTCATCATCGGGCTGGGTGTGTTCTACATCGACGTCGGCAACTACGACCCGTTCATGCCCTCGGGCTTCGGCCCGGTGCTCACCGGCGCGGCCACCGTGTTCTTCGCGGTGTTCGGCTACGACGCGATGAGCACCGCCGCCGAGGAGGCCGAGGACGGCAAGAAGCACATGCCCAAGGCGATCATCCTGTCCCTGGTGATCGCGATGCTGCTCTACGTGGCCGCCACCCTGGTGCTCACCGGCATGCAGGACTACCGGGACATCGATCCCACCGCCGGGTTCGCCTCGGCGTTCGAGGGCGTGGGCCTGCCGGTGATCGCCAGCATCATCTCCGTGTTCGCCGTGCTGTCGATCATGACCGTGATGCTGACGTTCCTGCTCGGTGTCACCCGCGTCTGGTTCTCCATGAGCCGCGACGGGCTGCTGCCGCGGTGGTTCGCGCGGGTCGACCGCAGCGGCACCCCGCAGCGGGTGACCTGGATCGCCGGGATCGCGGCGGCCGTGCTCGCCGGCGTCTTCCCCATCCGTGCCGTGGCGGACCTGACCAACATCGGGATCCTGTCCGCGTTCGTCGTCGTGTGCGTGGCCGTGATCGTCTTCCGCTACACCCGGCCCGACGCCCCCCGCACGTTCCGGCTGCCGCTCATGCCGCTGGTGCCGGCGTTCGGGGTGGTGGCCTCGGTGTTCCTCATCGCCCAGCTGCACTGGGAGACGTGGCTGCGCTTCGGGGTCTGGCTGCTCATCGGCCTGGTCATCTACGTCGGCTACGGCCGCCGGCACTCGCTGCTGGACCCCGACAGCCCGCACCACCGGCGGCAGGCCGACGTCTGAGGCGGCCCGGGCCGCCCCTCCCCACGCGGGGACCGCTTGTCAGCCCCCGCGGACGTGCCCATCATCGGACCGCGGGGTCGGCGCCCCGTGCCCGGTGCTGAGGGGAGGACCGATGCGCGCTCGTCGAACGGCACGGCTGGGACTGGTGGTCGGCGTGGCCTCGGTCGCCGTGCTCGGGACCGCACCACCCGCCTCCGCCGAGCCGGCGGAGGTCCTCCGGCCGGAGTGCGGCTGGGCGCCGGACCCGGAGAGCGGGGAGACGGAGAGCATCCCGGGTACGGGCATCACCCAACCGATCACCGCTGACACCTGCGTGGTGGTGCTCACCCCGTCCGGCCAGGTGCGCTACGTGATCCAGGGCCAGGCCCCCGCCGAGTACTCCGCCGAGCGGACCCTCGTGCTCCGAGGTGCATCGAGCACCCTCGTCGTGACGCCGTCGGGCCGGATCACCGAGCGCGGCACCCTCGGCTGACGTCACCACGACGCGGGTCCGCGTCCGGAGTGCGGCCTCCGGGAGTCGGACCCGGGCCGGGCGCCGACCTCAGCGGCGCAGCGCCTGGCTCTCCCGGTAGGACAGGTCGCGCACGGCGCGGAAGAGCGCGACCGGCTGCAGGTCGTCGGCGCCCAGGGTCGGGACGAACCGGAGCTCCTCGGACGCCGGGGCGGGCACCGCCGGACCGAGCCGCAGGTGTCCCCACCGGGTCCAGCCGCCGGCCAGCGTGGCGGCGAGCAGCTCCCACCCCTGCCCGCTGCCGTCGTCGCGCGCCCCGAGCAGGACCAGCCGGCCGCTCCCGGTGCGGTACGGCAGCACGGAGGAGAAGGTGCGCCCCAGGGGCTGCGGCAGGAAGAGGTGCCGCAGCACCGGCGGGCCGCCGGCGGTGTTGACCAGCACGTCGAGCGGGCCGCCGCCCCTCCCCTGCCCGTCGAAGCGGACGGCGAGGCCGACGACGTCGGGCAGCGGCTCGGGCAGCCCGGCCCCGCGGGAGAGGCGGACGACGACGTCGTGGCGGGCCGCCTCGTCGAGCAGCCGCGCGCCCCAGGTGCCGCCGCCGTCGGTCTCGACGGTGCCGGTGGAGGCCCGCCCCCGGGGGTGGAAGACCCGTGCGCCGCGCACTGCGGTCCCCAGCGCGAGAGCGGAGGCGGTGACGGCACGGGGCAGGGCGAGCAGGTCCATGCCCCGCGGCTACCCGGCGGGGCCGGGGGTGACCCCCTCGGGTCCCTCCTGTGGCGCGTCGAACAGCGCGAGGAGCATGGGCACCAGCCAGTCGAGGCGGTCCAGCACACCGCTGCCCGGGGGCATGAAGTGGGTGGTCCCCGGCAGGATCGCCAGCCGCGCCCGCGGGAGGCCGGACAGGTCGCCCATCGCGCCCCCGCCGAGGAGGCGGAAGAGCTCGACGACGTGCTCGAGGCGGATCGCGTCGGCGTCCCCGGCGACGAGGAGGGTCGGCGCGGTGATGCGCCCGACGTCCTCGGCCGGCCAGTCGAAGGGGGTCTCGTCCAGGGTCTTGAGCTTCTCGACCAGGACCGGGAAGTGCCCGGGGTCGGGGGCGACGGCTCGGTAGGTGGCCTCCATCGGCGACCCGGCGAACACCTCCGGGGTGATGCCCGGGATCATCGCGAGCAGTTCCGGCTGCATGCCGGCGCTCGCGTGCGACGCCGAGACGACGGCGAGCGTGCGGACGACCTCCGGGTGGCGGATCGCCACCTGCAGTGCGGCCGCCCCGCCCATGCTGAAACCCATGACGTCGGCGCGCTCGATGCCCAGGTGCGCCAGCAGGCCCGTGGCGTCGTCGGCGAGCCCCTCGTAGGTGATCGGCCGGTCGACGTCGGCGGTGCGGCCGTGGGCCTGCAGGTCCGGCACGACGACGCGACGGGTGGCCGCCAGCGCCGACACCAGCGGCCCGAGATCGCCGGTGGTCATGTACGCGCCGTGCAGCAGCAGGACCGGACTGGTGTCGGGGTCCGGGTCGGCGTCCTGGTCGGGGCCGTGGACCTCGTGGTAGATCCGCAGCCCGTTGACCGGCGCGTACCCGGTCCTCGGTCCGCGGGCGTGCGCGGTCCCGGTCACGTCGCTCCCCTCGGTCCCGGGGCGGGGCCGGGGCGTCCGCGGCGACGCGGACGCCCCGACCTCGCAGCCGTCAGCGGTTGGGGCTGTACTTCTGGATGAACTGGGCGTACCGGGTGGCCCCGGTCCCCCCGGCCACGTCGTTCATCCGCAGCACGGTGAGGCCGAGGTAGCCCCACCCGTCGAAGGCCTCGTTGATGTTGTCCCAGCCGCCGTCCCAGGTGACCCCGCCGCTGAGCGCGTTCTCGCCCTTGAGCTCGACGCCGACGCGGAACGCGTAGTCACCGATCCACTGGACCAGGGTCTGGGCCAGCGAGTACTGCGGCGGGTAGTCCTGGTCGTCCATCTCCAGCGCGGTGAAGTGCATGACCACCTCGCGCGGGCCGCCGTCGAAGCGGTTGGCCAGCTCGATGATCCGCGCGTAGCCGTGGCCGGTCGCCCACGAGTTCTCGTCGACGCTGGTCTGGATCAGCCCGGTGGTCACCTCGGTCGCCCGCGGGTGCAGCGGGTTGGTCATCGTCCAGTGGATGCCCGGGACCTTGTAGCCGATGTCCGCCTGCGGGAACTCGTTCCCCAGCGTGCGGATGACCGTGGTCAGCACCCGCTCGCCGTGGTCGACGAGCGAGCCGTTGTACCAGTCGACGAAGTCGCGGCCGTACTGCGTGTCGGAGTAGGCCTTGCTGGTGAAGAACGTCTCGGCGTCGGCCGGCGGGGCGATCTGGTCCACCGACCGCAGGTCCGTGCCCCAGGCGCGGTTGACCGCCCGCAGCGACCCATACTGCTTGACCATCGACTTCTGGAAGTCGCGGATCGCCAGCGGGGAGTACGACTGCAGCGCGCCGCGGGTCGGGTAGCCGGTGCCGACGTCGTGGCTGTTGTAGGAGGGGTAGCGCAGCTCACCGGACGGGCCGAGGGAGACGTTGATCTCCACGACCTCGTCGGCGTAGACGTCGCCGTAGCGCTGCTGGAACGCCCGGGTGAAGTCCCGGTACTCGTTCATGACGACCTGGTCGGCCCAGCCCTGCACGGTCTCGGGGCTGTAGTTGCCCTGCTCGCTCCTGTGCTGCAGGCCGTTGGGGCCGAGCTTGATGCCCTGGTAGCTGCGGCCCTCGTACTTCGGCCACAGCCACGACGGCAGCAGGCTGGTGTAGTCGTCGCCGACGTTCCCGCCGCACTGGTGGAAGGACAGGATCGGCGCGAGGTCGAGACCCTTCGACGTGATGACGTCGAAGACCCGGTCGTAGTAGGTCCAGTCGAACTGGTTGTCGCCGGCGGCCTCGACGTCGCCCCACCAGACGTCGACGCTGACGGCATCCACGCCGTAGGCGGCGACGGCCTCCAGGTCGGACTCGAAGTCCGCCCAGTCGGTCACCTTCAGCGGCGCCATGACGTTGGCGGTGAACTCCGGGTTGTCCAGGGCGACGGGCCCCGGCGGCACGGGACCGTCCGCGGGCGCGGCCTGGGCGGTCCCGGCGCCGGCGACGACCAGTCCGAGGGCGGCGAGCATCACTGTGGTTCGTCTCACGGCCCGGCATGCTGCCAGCCGGTCACGGTCCGGTCACAGGGGGGTTTCCGGTCGTTGTCGTCCCCCCGGCGTGTCCCGCCACGACGCGCCCGGCGCCCCGCTCAGCCGCCGGTGAGGACGACGAGCTGCTGGGTCGCGCGGGTCATCGCGACGTAGCGGTCGACCGCCCCCTCGACGCCGTCGCCGAAGCGGTCGGGGTCGACGAGGACGACCAGGTCGAACTCCAGCCCCTTGGCCAGCACCGGCGTCAGCGACCGGACCCGCGGCGTCGGCGCGAACGTCGGGTCCCCGATGACGCAGGCGGTCCCCTCGCCGTGCGCGGCGAGCCAGGCGTCGAGGAGCGGCCGCAGCCGTGCGACCGGGCCGTGGACGACGGGGACGCCGGTGCTGCGGACGGAGGTGGGCACGTTGGCGTCGGGCAGCGCGGCCCGGATGACCGGCTCGGCCTCGGCCATGACCTCCACCGGCGTCCGGTAGTTGACGGTCAGCGAGGCGGTGCGGACCCGGTCGAGGCCGACCCGCCGCAGCCGCTCCTCCCACGACTCGGGGAAGCCGTGCCGGGCCTGGGCGCGGTCGCCGACGACGGTGAAGCTGCCGGACGGGCAGCGGAGCAGCAGCATCTGCCACTCGGCATCGGTCAGCTCCTGCGCCTCGTCGACGACGACGTGCGCGAACGGTCCGGCCAGCAGGTCCGGGTCGGAGGAGGGCGCCGCGGCGTCGTCGACCAGGGCTCCCCGCAGGTCCTGGCCGCGGAGCATGGACATCACCTTCATGTCCGAGTCGTCCGTGGCGATCAGGTCGGCCATCACGTCGGCCATGCGCAGCCGGTCGGCGGCGACCGCGGCCTCCTGTCGCCGGCGGCGCCGGGAGGTCTCCGGGTCGCCGAGGCGCTGCCGGGCGGCGTCGAGCAGCGGCAGGTCGGCGAGCGTCCAGGCGTGCGGGTCCGCGCGCTGCAGGACCGCGACCTCGCCGGCGGTGAGCCACGGCGCGCACCGGCGGAGGTAGGCGGGCACCGACCACAGGTCCCCGACCAGGTCGGTCGCCTCCAGCAGCGGCCAGGCCCGGCCGAAGGCGCGCACCAGCTCGCGGTTCGCGGCCAGGGCCCGCCGGTACGCGGCGTCCGGGTCCTCCGGAGCCAGCCCGTAGGCGTCGAACTCCTCCTCGGCTCCGTCGTCGTCCTCGCCGTCGTCCTCGCCGAGCTCGTCCCTGAGCTTGTCCACCAGGATGCGCAGCAGGGCGTCCCAGACCTGGTCGCGGGCCTCGTTGTGCGGCGCAGCGGGGTCGCGGGCGTCGAACGCCTCGGCCCAGTCGTCCGCGTCCAGCGCGACGGTGGCCCAGGGTGTCACCACCTCCGTGCCGTCCGTGGGTGGCTGTTCGTACAGCCGCACCGCCGGCTCGATCGCCCGAACCATGCGGGCGTCGGCCTTGAGGCGGGCCACCGCCGGGTCGGTCTCGGGGCCCGCGCTGGCGCCCTGGGGGACCAGGCCCGGCACGGTGCAGGTCTGCACGCCCTCCTCCCCCAGGCTCGGCAGGACGTCCGAGACGTAGGCGAGGTACGGCTCGCTCGGTCCCACGAAGAGCACGCGGCCGCGGTGGGCACCGAGGTGCGGATCGGAGTAGAGCAGGTAGGCGGTGCGGTGCAGGGCGACCACGGTCTTGCCCGTCCCCGGACCGCCGTCGACGACGAGGGCGCCGGCCGACCCGGCGCGGATGATCGCGTCCTGGTCGGCCTGGATGGTGCCGAGCACGTCGCGCATGTGGGCCGAGCGGGTGCTGCCCAGGCTGGCGATGAACGCCGACTGGTCGTCGAGCGCGGCGTGCCCCTCCAGCCCGTCCGGGGTGAACACCTCGTCCCAGTAGTCGGTGACCCTGCCGCGGGTCCAGCGGTAGCGGCGGCGGCTGGCCAGCCCCATCGGGTCGGCGTGGGTGGCGCCGAAGAAGGGCTCGGCGGCCGGTGAGCGCCAGTCGACCAACAGGCGGCGGCCGGCGCCGTCGGTGAGGCCGAGCCGTCCGACGTACACCGGCTCGGAGCCGTCGGTCCGGACGATGCGGCCGAGGCAGAGGTCGAGGCCGAAGCGGCGCAGGGTGCGCAGCCGGGCGGTCAGCCGGTGGACCTCCAGGTCCCGGTCGAGGGCGGCCTGCCCGTGCCCGCCGGGTGCCCGGCGCTCGGCGTCGAGCCGGGCGGACAGGTCGGCGACGGTGCGCTCGAGGCTCTCGGCGACGTCGGCGAAGAAGGCCTCGTCGTCGGCGATCAGCGCCGGGTCGGCCTTGGCGGAGAGGTGGTCGGGCAGGTCGAAGGCGGTGGTGGTCAGGGGACGCACGTGGGGACTCCCGTCCGGGCCCGACCCCGTCCCGCCGCTCGGCAGGCGGACGTTCTCGCAGGTCAGGGCCTCGGCCGGCGAGTGTGCGCCCCGACCCGGGTCTTGCCGCAAGCCCCCGGGTGCGCTATAGCTTGGAGGTGAGGGGAGCGGGTGTCCCCTCCTCCGCAACCGCCGTCCCGGGCTACCTCTGGGACTGCCTCCGGGCCCGGCCCGACATCGTCCCGAAGCCGATGACGACGGCGGCGCCGGCCAGGACGTAGCCACCGGCCACCAGCAGCCGGACCGCCGGCGATCCCAGTGCGCCCAGCGCGCCGATCGACGAGACGACCAGACACGCGGTGGCGCCCGCCGTGTAGTAGCGGGCCACCTTCGGCCCGGGGCTCAGCCGCTCCCGCAGCATGGTGGTCCGCACGGCCGGCAGCCAGGGGTGCTGGCTCTCCAGCTCCACACCGGCGTCGAAGTACGTCCGCAGGAGCGCCGCGTACACCCGGAGGTCGAGCAGCCACAGGAGGGTGATCCCCACGGCGGCCAGCACGCCCAGCAGCGCGAGGACGGCGCTGGGGTCGAGGGGGAGTTCGGCTCCCTCCTTGCCGAGGAGGAACCCGGCGGCGGCGAACAGTCCGAGGAGCCAGGTCGAGGCGAGCGTCCGGTAGGTGGACTGCATCTGGTTGAAGTGCCGCTCGTACAGCCCGATCTCCACGATCATCGACCAGATCAGCTGTCGCTCCTCGACCGCACCGCCCGGGAGCGGGGGTGGAGGGGTAGCTCGACGGGACCGGATCGGCACGGCTACCCCTGTCCCCCGGGCGCCAGCAGGTGGGACGTGGGCGGACAGTGCGCCATGAGCCAGCGGACGACGGCCTCGTCGAGCGGCTGCAGTCCCGGCTCGCCGGACGACACCGCCTGCACGGCCGCACCGATCATCGCGATGCGGGTCGCCTGCATGTAGCGGGGAGGGACCGTGTTGACGCGCCCGTCGAAGTTCACGGGGAACCCGGAGTTCAGCAGCGTGACCGTCCGGTCCGCGAAGGTCAGCACGAGGTCGTCGTGCACGGACGCGGCGTCGGGCTCGCTCCCTCTCGTCGTCACCGAGTCGGCTGCCGCGAGGAGCTCCTGCCTCGAGAACTCCTCGTCCCCCGACGAGGCGCTCGCCAGGACCGCGCCGTCCTCCACCTCGTCGACGTCGGCCGGCCCGAAGGAGGGATGGCCGGAGCAGCCGACGACCACGTCGAGACCGTGCCGGCTGGGGCCGCCGTCCGACGAGCGACGATCCCAGACGGGCAGCCCCGCCGCCTGCGCCCAGGCGCGCGGTCCCGGAGCGGGGTCCGCGATCGCGACCTGGTCGCGCCGCAGACCGGCCACCTGCACGAGGGCCTGGGCCACGGAGCGGCCGACGACCCCGGCACCGACGACCAGGACCCGGGAGCGGTCCGTGAGCGTCGACCGTTCCCGGAGCCTGCGGTGCAGGCTCTCCCAGACAGAGCGTCCGATGCAGGGCCCCTCGAGCGCACGCTTGGGGAGCGACTCGGCGACGTCGACGACCGGCACCGTGGCGGCGACCGCGGCGACCGACGACTCCTCCCGGACGTGCATGACCCCGCGGGTCGTCTGTTCGACGATGCACAGCGGCCGCTGGACGCCGACCAGCCCGGCGGCGAGTGCCTGCAGGACGTAGGCGCCGTCGTCCAGGACGAGCAGCGGCACCCCCGGCGGGAGCACGGCGTCGGCGTCGACCAGTGCTGCGGCGACCCGCCGGACCTGACCCGGCCGGTACGGCTCAAGGAGGCTGTGGGTGGGGGACGCGAAGTGTGGCTCCGGGATCCCCAGTGCGGCCAGGTGTCGCTGCACCGTCCGGTTGGCGCTGTAGGGGACGTCGACCCACCAGACGTCACGCGCCCGCAGGCCGAGGGTGAGCAGGCCGGCCACCATCGGGACCACGGTGCCCATCTGGTGCTGGACCAACAGGGCGGCGTGGTGGGCCAACGGACGCTCGCCGGAGGCGAACTCCGCGAGGAAACGGTCGACGAGGGGCAGGCGCCGGGGGACGCGGTCGGGCACGTGCCACCCGCGCCGGGCGGCACGGGTCCCGCGGGAGCGGCGCGACGCGACGCCGCGGCCCGAGGAGCCGCCCGGCGACGATCTCGGTGCCGCAGGCATCCGTCCCCCAGCAGGTCCACGCACCGGCACGGCCGGTGACAGCGGCAGGATGCCGGTCGCCCGGCCGGCACGGCCCCCGGAGCGGTACGCGGTCGGCAGCCGTGGCGCGCGGGTTGCCCGCAGTGACGGCGTGGTGACGCAGGGGGGTCAGCCGTGCAGTGTGGGCCGGTAGACGAGCTCCAGGGTGCGGCCGTCGAGCGTGCGGCTCTCCAGCAGCTCGAGGTCGAAGTCGGCCGCGCCGGCGAAGACCGGGTCCGTCCCGGTGCGGCCGGAGATCACCGGGAAGACGGTCACCTGCACGCGGTCGACCAGCCCGGCGGCCATCAGCGAGCGGTTCATCGACAGACTGCCGTGCGAGCGCAGCGGCACGTCCGACTCCTCCTTGAGCCGGGCGACGACGTCGACGGCGTCCCCGCTCACCAGGGTCGCGTCCGGCCAGTCGAGCGCACCCTCGAGCGTCGAGGAGACCACCGTCGTCGGCAGGGTCCGCATCCGGGTGTTCAGCGGGTCCTTCGCCGCGGACTCCTCGGTGAGCGGGTCCAGCAGCGCCACGAACTCCCGGTAGGTGTTGCCTCCGAGGACCAGCCGCTGCTCCTGCCGGTACTGCGCGAGGCGGTGGTCGAGGAACTCGGGGCCCTGCTTGCCCCAGAAGCCGCCCCAGTCGCCGCCCTCGCCGTAGGAGCCGAAGCCGTCGAGAGTGCAGAGGACGTCGAAGGTGTAGACGGCGGTCACGGCTGTCTCCTCGGGCGCCGGCGGTCGGTGTCGGGGTGCAGACCGGCGACCCCGGCCCGACTCATCGCGCACAGCCCGCTGCGCGCACTGTCAGCCGACGGCCGCGAGGCTGGCGAACACGATGACGTTGTCCCGGTAGTCGCCCGTGTCCTCGTCGAACGTCCCGCCGCAGGTGATCAGGCGCAGGCCGGCGTGGTCGATGTCGCCGTAGACCTCCTCCGTCGGGAAGTCGTCCTTGGGGTGCTCCTCGACGCGGTCGACCCGGAAGGTGGCGACGCTGCCGTCGGCTCGGTCGACGACGACGGTGTCCCCGCGGCGCAGCTCCCGCAGCCCGGAGAAGGCCCCCGGCTCGCCGTCCCAGTCGACGTGACCGGCGAGGACCGCGGGCCCGAGCTGGCCGGGCGTGGGACTGCCGTCGTACCAACCGACCGGATAGGCACCCGGCGGGACCTCCATGGAGCCGTCCCGCTCCAGGCCGAGTTGCATGATCCGGGACGTCACCCCCAGGGCCGGGATCTGGACCCGCCGGGGAGTGCTGGCCGGCAGCTGTCCTGCGCTGGCCGCAGGACTGATCGCCTCGGCAGCAGGCGCGGAGGAGGTCGCGGTCGCGGTCGGGGCGTCCACGGCGAGGGGGACGTCGAGTCGGACGGGGTCGCTCGCGTCCTGGGGCAGGACGACGATCGCAGCGACACCCGCGGCCGCGAGCACCGCGGAGGTGCCCGCCCAGGCCCGGGCCGCGCGGGGCCGGGCGGTCCGGACCGTGCGGCCACGGGGCCGTCCGTAGCGGGTGACCCGAGGCGGCCGGGCGAGGAGAGCCTGCAGCTCAGCGTCGGAGGTCGACGTCCCCGCGACCGGTGGCGGAGGCGGTGGCGGAGGCGGTGGCGGGTACGCCGCGACGATGCGCACCGCGACACCCGCCCCGGCCACCGTGTGGCCGGGGCGGGTGTCGGGTGCGCGGTGCCGCACGTCGCGGAGGTCAGACGGTCGCGCGGGAGCTGCGCCGGGCAGCGAAGGCAGCCCCACCGGCCGCGGTCAGGGCGACGCCGCCCAGGACGTAGGGCAGGGCGCTGGCCTCGTCGGACGCGCTGCCGTCGCCGGCGGCAACGGCGCCCGCCGGGCGGGTCGCGACCTGAGCGCCACCGGTCGCGCCACCGGTCGCGGCGCCCGTCGTTGCGCCCGTCGTGGCACCGGTCGTGGCACCGGTCGTGGTGCTCGTCCCCCTCGACGGGAGGCTCTCGCAGGCGCGGCCATCGTTGTCGTCCCCGTCGAGGCCATTGGGGTCACTCGGGTCCTGGTCGTAGACGGCCTGGGCGTCCTCCTGGTACTGGAAGTCCTCCAGGCAGTTCAGGTCGGCGGCCTGGGCCGTGCCGGCGAAGCCGAAGGACAGGGCCGCGGTGAACAGGACACCAGCGGCGGCGGTGGTGGTACGACGCATGATCGAGACTCCAAGAGCTGTGGGGCGAGGTGGATGCCACCCTCACACGGCGAAACCGTTCCGATACGGCGTGTTCTGGAAGCACTTGTGCCAGTGATTGGCTCGAGGTCCGGCGACTCTCGCCAGGCGCGGACACGCCAGTCCCAGGCGTCCCAGGAGCAGCACCACATCGCTTCGTGCCCTCGGGTGACCGGAGCCCGGGCCGACTCGAGGTCGGCGTGCTCAGCGCCTGGTCTCGTACCTCGTCAGGAGCACGCCGTCGGGGAACGTCCGGGTCTCCACGAGGCTCAGGTCCACCCAGTTGTCCAGGGCCGTGAAGAACGGTCTGCCGCCGCCCACGAGGACCGGGTGGGTGACGAGCACGTACTCGTCCACCAGCCCGGCCCGCATGGCCGCCGCGGCGAGGGTGGCGCCGCCGATGTCCATCGGGCCACCGTCCTCGGCTTTGAGCCGAGTGATCTCCGTGACCGCGTCGCCGGTGACCAGGCGGGCGTTCCCGTCGACCGCGCTGATCGTCGACGAGAACACCACCTTCGGCATGTCCCGCCAGCGGTGGGCGAACTGGACCTGCGCCGCTGTGACACCCGGCTGCTGGTCGGCGGTCGGCCAGTGGGAGCTCATCGCCTCCCACAGTCGGCGTCCGTACAGCGCCGTGCCCGTCGCCCCCACCCGGTCGGACCAGAACTGGAACAGCTCGTCGCTCGGCACGCTCCAGCCGAGGTCGTCGCCGGGCGCGGCGGTGTAGCCGTCCAGGCTCACGTTCATGCCGAAGGTCAGTCGCCGCACGCTGCCAGCCTCCCGTGAGTCGGCCTCCCGCGGTACGGACCGGCACGGCGCGGACGACTCATCGGTCGGGCCGCACCTGGGCACGACTCGGCCAAGCGTATGCCGGCGCCACCTCAAAGCGCAGGTCGGCGTTCGCCGGGCTTGCGACCTGGCCGGTTGAGCCGTACATCCTCTGACCTGCGTAAGCACCTTCTGACGGCTGTCATCAGCCCTCGGCTGGTTTCGACGTCATGTGCCCCTGACGTGCCCCATCGGTGCGCCACGGCTGACGGGTCGCCTCGCCGGAGTCGTCGTCGACCCGCCGCGTCAGCACGTCGGCCAGTACGGCGAGGTCGTAGAAGTCGGCTCCGGTGCTGGTGCGCCAGGGGGTCATGCCGTAGCGCAGCCGCCACACCGGCGGGGTGACCGGGCGGAGGTTGCGGCGTCGAGCGGGGTCGGCGGGGCGGGCATTTCCACGCCACTCGAGGCAGCAGGCGGATGAAAGGGACGACGGCCGAGTCGGCCGGCACCTCGGAATGACTCGCCGTGTCGACCGGTGCTTGTTGCTGCTGCCGCGGGCGCGTCGTCCTCCCCAAGACATCGTCAACCAGCAACGTCGGAACCGACGAGGTTGAGGTCACCACCTCTCAGCGGAGTTGCGTGCTCGAGGACCTGCCACGGGCCAGCGATCCCGAGGCTCCTCGCTGATCAGTGGGCCGACCGCGGCGGATTCTTCCGCTCACGCGGGCATTTACTGGCGCGTTGCTGGGCGGTAACCTTGACCATGACCACCGAGGACGCCCGTGGATTCCTTGCGCCTGTGACCTTGAACGAGGCCATCGGCGAACTCAGACGTGAACTGGCTGCATCCGTCTTGAGCGCCCAAGACGAGGGCATCCGATTCGAGGTCGGCGAGATCGAAGTCGAGTTCTCCGTAACGGTGGAGCGTGAGATCGGCGCGTCAGGCGGAGTCAAGTTTTGGGTCGTCAACGCCGAGGCGAATGCAACATCCAATCGCTCGGCCACGCATCGCATTCTCGTTCCCTTGACTCCGCGGACTCCTGGTGGTGGTCCATTGCTCACCGGCCGGGACTAGTTGCCATGTCATGGTTGGAGGCACCCTTCGACCCGGACCGAGCCGTCGCAGTGTTGCAGGGCGGCAAGCAGCGCGCGAGCGGCTACGCACTGGGCGCACGATTGATCCTGACGTGCGAGCACTTCCTGAGAACCGGTGAGCTTGCCATCCGACCGCGCACGTCGTCGCTCACACGACCCGCGACTCTGGTCGAACGATTCCCGAGCGCCGATGTCGCCATCCTGCACTGCGAGGATCTGGGGGAACTGCCTCCTGTGACGATCGGCCTGGTGGAGCCGGTCGGCCGCGACAGCATGACTTTCGAGATGTACGGCTGGCCACTGTGGTCAACTGAGCGGGGAACCGATGGCGCTCTTCTGGAGGGCGGCCGACTGGTACGCG
Source organism: Geodermatophilus sp. SYSU D00814 (assembly GCF_054050055.1). Taxonomy (NCBI): domain Bacteria; kingdom Bacillati; phylum Actinomycetota; class Actinomycetes; order Geodermatophilales; family Geodermatophilaceae; genus Geodermatophilus; species Geodermatophilus sp. SYSU D00814. The sequence goes on along the minus strand of NZ_JBJGYP010000011.1, from coordinate 122,024 downwards.
GCACGTTTGAACCGTCGGACACGTCACCGGACAACAACCTCGTACTACAGCCAACTCGAATGGGCGGCAACATACGGTCTGGCTGGACTGGGATGTCTGGGGCAGCGGTTTTCAGCCTTGACCGACTCGTGGCGGTGCAGCGCCGCCTGTTGAATCCGGACGACGCGAGTTCGATCGAGGCAAGACCCCTCGCACCCCTATTTGATGATCCCACCTTCGCCAGTCTGACCACGGACGCAGGCATCTTGCTGGATCAGCAATGGGCTCCGAGGCGGGTGGGCACGACGACACGCAGCCGACTGGAGTTGCATGGGCCATCACGTGTGCCCTTGCTGTCCACAGCCACATTTATCGTCAGAGTGGACGGTTGGCCAACACTCAGCTACTCGTTCTCTGGTGTCCGCAACAGCCAGCCGCAACACGGATCCGCCTCGGCTACTCCGCAGGTCGAGATCCATGCCGCTTTCGTGGACGCCGATCAGGTGGGGACCTCGGGCAGACTCCTTGTCGAGGCAAGCGGCGGCGAGAGAGATGAGCGCACACTCACTCGTTCCATCCTCGTCGAGGGCCCAGAAGATGTGGACTTGGCGTCGGGGTACGAGACCGTCATCCAAGTCCTAGAGCGGGTACGCGCCATGGGAAGCCCGAGTACCGCATTACGGGCAGCGAAGATCTGCGAGGACGGTCTTCGTCGACTGCGAGCCGCGACCCGACTCGCCGATCACTCGATGGTCGCCTCGATGATCGATCAGGGCTTGGCAGGGGCGGCCGAATGTCTCGCTACCGAGCGCTCGTGGATACGCAGGAAACTCGCCGACCAGGACGCTACACGGTCAGAGGAGGTGCGCCAGACCTCCAAGTATGCTTTCCACCGCGCCTACGCCGTTAGAAGCAAATTGCGCGAGCAAGGACTGTCGCTGCCGGCCGACGAGCGAACCGACGAGGAGCGGGACATCGCCATGACACTGCTCGGATTTCGCGACTATGCGACACTGCAAGAACACCTTGACCCCGGCTTGGGGACGATCCTCACGAATCTCGGCCCATTCGAACGGACGATGCTGAAGATGCTGCAATCCGGCGAAGTGGACCTCCACCATCCCGACTTCACGGGTGCGGTGCCAGAGATCCAGGCGAAGACTTACGATCTCGTCAATGCTCTCATCACCGAAGGCTGGGCCCGCTGGGCACGCGACTACCGCCTGACCCTCACACAGGTCGGGCGCGCTGGCTTGAACGACATCTGAATGACGAGATCGACGTGACGCGGAGTGCTCCAATGAGAACGAGCCACTCTGCGCCTGGCTTGTCATCCGGGAGCTGCAGTCAACGTACTCATAGTGCGTCCAGGGCGTAGCGGAGGACGACGGACGAGTCGGCCTGTACGCCGGGTTCTGTCCTCGGGCGCCTCGCGGCCTCCCGATGGGCGGTCATCCATCTAGGCCCGCCGTTGCCGGCGGGCTCGAGCGGTCCACCCGCAGGCCTCGGGCGGGCAGCCCTCGAACGCCTGCGCGGGACGCCGGCCGGTCACCCGTCCGCCGTCCCTTCTCGACCTTGCTCCGGGTGGGGTTTACCGAGCCACACCGGTCACCCGGTGTGCGGTGGTCTCTTACACCGCCGTTTCACCCTTACCAGCGCGAACGCTGGCGGTCTGTTCTCTGTGGCACTGTCCCGCGGGTCACCCCGGGTCGCTGTTGGCGACCACCCTGCCCTATGGAGCCCGGACGTTCCTCGGCGACGGGGTCTCCCCCGCCGACGCGACCGCCCGGCCGACTCGTCCGTCGTGCCGGTCAGTCTACGGGGCCACCCGACGGGGTTCCGCGACGTCCCGTTGCCACCGACACGCGCAGCGCGACGCGACACGCCGTCGGCCACCTGCCAACTCCTCCAGTTCACCGCCCTGGAGTTGGCACGAGTGCACAAGCCCTCTACGGTTTGCCGCGTCCGGCCGGTCGTCGAGTCCCCCGACCGGGGGAACCGCGCCGGATGCCGCCGAGTCGGGGCCACGCCCGTGGACCCGAACCGGGGACCCACCGCACCACTGGGGTGAGTCCCGCCTCCCGAGCCCCGCTCGGGGGCGGGTAGGGCGCATCCCCGCCCGAACCCGTCAGCTGACCCGGTAGGCGGCCACGGGAGAAAGGGAGATCTGCACCGAGGTGCGCCGCAGTGGCGCCTCGCCCTCGCGCGCCTCGCCCTCCAGACACCACCGCCGCGACCCGCCCGCACGCCGGCCGGTCGCCGCGTGGACGAGCACGGACCCGACGGTTCCCGCGTCGGCCCTGCCCTCCGGGGCACGGCCTCCACGTGGGGCCCGACGGCGCCTGTCCGTCCCCCCCGGTTCCCCCTCATCCGCGACGGGGTCCCGCCGCGTCCCAGCGGCGTCCCCGCGGACCATCGTCAGGAGTTCTCTTCACCATGCCCTCGAACACCCACCGCCGCACCGGCGTCCGCCGGACCCTGACCGTCGGCGCCTTCGCCGTCGTCTTCGGCCTCGCCGGGCAGTCCGTCGCCCAGGCCCAGGACTGGGACCGGGGCCGGGACTGGGACCGCGGCTGGGACCGCTGGGACCGGACGGCGGCCACCGCCCAGGCCGAGGCCCCCGCACCCGAGGCGGCTCCCGCCCCGGCCCCCGCTCCCGCGGTCCCGGCAGGGGCGGCGGCGCCGGCGCCGGCCGTCTCGCTGCCCGTCTCGACCGACCTGAGCGGCAAGCCGACCCCGACCTCGACCGCGTACAGCGCGTGGGCCGAGCACGTCCGCCCCGTCGTCGCCGACGTCACCGCGACCCACGGGGTCTCCACGGTCCTCACCCGGCCCGGCCACTCCCCCACCCAGCAGCTCGCCGCGGACTTCATGGTCTACGCCGACTCCGCCAAGGGTGACGCCGTCGCCCAGTACGTGATCGACAACGCCGAGCAGTTCGGCGTCGAGTACGTCATCTGGAAGCAGCGGATCTTCATCATCGGCGGCTCCGGCTGGCAGGCGATGGAGGACCGCGGGTCGATCACCGCCAACCACTACGACCACGTGCACGTCAGCTTCAACCCCTGACCGGCGCAGGACGCGGCCCCGAGCCCCCCGGGGCCGCGTCCTCGTCCTCCCCGTGCGGCGAGAGCCCCGACGACGGTCAGCCGGCGTAGAGCGTGAACCCGGTCAGCCGGCGCCCGGCGTCGTCGGCCGGGGTCGCCGACTCGACCTGCCGCCGCGCCTGCTCCTCGACCGGGTCGTCCGACAGCGCCTGCAGGTAGCGGCGGTGCTCGGCGAGCGAGGCCACCGCCCGGTCGACGACGCCGGTGACGTCGACGGTGTGCGTCACCCCCACCGGCGTGGAGACGGCGGTCCACCGCACGCCCCGCCACGGCTCCGGGTCGGCGAGCTCGGGGAAGATCCACTCGTTCGCCGCGTCGCCCACGGCGTCGACGGCCGAGCGGCCCAGCGCGCGGTGGTCGGCGCTGTTCCAGTAGGCAGGGGCCACGCCCGGCGGCGTCCACGTCTCCCCGAAGTGCAGGGTGACCACCAGCTCCGGGCGGTGCCGGCGGACCGCCGCGGCCAGCGACCGCCGCAGGTCCAGCCCCTCGGTGAGCCGTCCGTCGGGGTGGCCGAGGAACTCCACCACCGACACCCCCACCGCCGCCGCGGCCGCCCGCTGCTCCCGCTCGCGCAGGGGCCCGGCGGCCTCCGGCGGCAGCCCGGCGATGCCGGCCTCCCCGCTGGTGGCCAGCACGTAGCGGACGTCGCGCCCGGCGGCGGTCCAGGCGGCGACGGCGGCCGCGCAGCCGTACTCGACGTCGTCGGGGTGGGCGACGACGACCAGCGCGCGTTCCCAGTCGTCGGGCAGCGGTTCGACCATCCCGGCAGTCTGCCCGGGTCGACCGCGGCCGGGGCGACGCGCGCGGGGGTCAGCGGCCGGCCGCGCGCACCCGGTAGGTGAAGCACTGCTCGGCCAGGGCGCGCACGTGGACCTCGTGCACCACCGGGTCGGCGAGCAGCTCCTGGAGGGAGTCCTCGACGTCCTCGCCCTCGGGGACGACCCGGATCGCCGAGTAGTCCAGCGACCCGTCCTCCCGGTACCCGCGCAGCACGCGCGGCCCCTGCCGCAACTCCGGGGGCAGTCCGGAGGTCTCGGCCCACCCCTCGCACGGCCGGGCGTGCACGAACACCGGACCCACCTCCCGCCACGGGGACCGCCCGCGCAGCGGGGCGTGGGCGACGAGCCAGACCTCGTCGTCCGGGCGGGCGCGGCGCAGGCAGCACCGCAGCGGGACCCCCGCCGCGTCGGGCCACGGCACCGGGACGTTGCCCTCGGTGTCCCGCCCGCTGCGCCGGATCCCGTCGAGCTCCGCGGGGTCGATGGCGTGCACGGTGAGCACGGGAGCGGGCTGCACGGGCGTCGTCGTCATGCCTCCACGGTCGTCGTCGCCGGGCCCGTGGTCCGGCGGGAATCGGACACCGCAGGGACCTCCGGCGCCGGTGTCAGCGCCCGCGGGCCACGCGCAGCGCCGCACCGACCAGTGGCACCTGCAGCGGCAGCCGCACGAGCCCGGCGGCCAGCAGGGCCGGCCGGCCGCGGGCCACCCGCAGGTGGTGCAGGTGCGCGGGCACGAAGGACGTCAGCAGCGCGGCGGCCACCCAGCCGCCGACGCGCCGGGTGGGCGGCGCGGTGAGCAGCGCCGCGGCGGCCCGCTCGGCGACGCCGCTCGCGAGCACCCAGGCACGGGCGTCCCCGAGCTCGGGCGGGACCAGCCACTCGTAGGTCCGCGGCCGCAGGAGGTGCAGCACGCCGGACCCGCCCAGGGCGGCGGCGAGCCAGGTCGCGGGGGCGGGCGGTCGCACGGGGTCACCGTAGGCTCCGGCTCCGTGTCCGCCGCCGACCTCCTCATCGCCGCGGCGGTCGCCCTGAGCGCCGGCGTGATCAACTCCATCGCCGGCGGCGGCTCCCTGGTGCTGTTCCCCACGCTGGTGGCGCTGGGGCTGCCGACGGTCGCGGCCAACGTGACCAACTCGGTGGCGCAGTGGCCGGGCTACCTCGGCGGGATGGCCGGGTTCCGCCGCGAGTACACCGGCCAGGGCCGGCGGATGGCCCGCCTCGGCGCGGTGTCGGTGCTCGGCGGGGCGGCGGGCAGCGTGCTCCTGTTGACCACGCCGAGCGAGGCCTTCGACGTCGTCGTCCCGGTGCTGGTGCTGCTGGCCAGCCTGCTGCTGGCGGTGCAGCCGCTGCTCACCCGGCGGCTGCCCGACCGCGACGACGACGCCGCCGCGCGCGACCCGTGGTGGCTGTACGTGGCGCTGTTCCTCGCCACCGTCTACGGCGGCTACTTCGGCGGGGCGCTCGGGGTGATCCTCGTCGGCGTCCTCGGGACCGCGCTGCACCGGTTGCAACTGGCCAACGCGCTCAAGTCGGCGCTGTCCGCGGTGACCGCGACGGTGACCCTCGTCGTCTTCGGGCTCTTCGGGCCGGTCGCCTGGCCCGTGGTCGCCGTCGCGGCCCCGGCCAGCCTGGTGGGCGGCTTCGCCGGCGCCCGGATCGCCGAGCGCATCCCCGCGACGCCGCTGCGCGTGCTGATCGTCGTCTTCGGCGTCGGGGTGTCGGTCTACCTGTTCACCCGGATCTGACCCCGGTCGCGCTGCTCACCGTGGCGGTGGTCACCGCGGTGCTGGCCAACCTGGTCGACAACCTGCCGGCGACCCTGGCGCTGCTGCCGGTGGCCGCCGCCGTCGGCCCGGGTGCGGTGCTGGCCGTGCTGATCGGCGTGGACGTCGGCCCGAACCTGACCTACACCGGGTCGCTGGCCGACCTGCTGTGGCGCCGGGTGCTGGGGGCCGGTGCACCGACCGCGGGCCGGTTCGCCGCGGTCGGCCTGGCGACCGTGCCGCTGACCCTGACCGCGGCCACCCTCGCCCTCTGGCTCGCCCTCCAGTGGTGAGGTGCTGTAACGGCCCCGCTGCAGGGTCCGATCGCGAGCCTGCGAGCGATGGGGGGCAGCGGGGTCCTTCACTCGCCGCCGCGGCCGGGCTCGCCGATGGCGATCATCGCCTCGACGGCGCGGCGGGCGCGGGCGGCGGTGTCGGGGTCGACGTCGATCGCGCCCTCGCCGGTGCGCAGCGTGTGCAGCAGCTTCTCCGGCGTGATCATCTTCATGTAGCGGCAGGCGGCGCGGTCGTTCATCGGGATGAACGCCGTCCCGGAGTTGAGCGAGCGCAGCTGGTGCAGGATGCCCACCTCGGTGGCCACCAGGACCTGGCCCGACGTCGTGCGCGCCGCCGCCTCGACCATCCCGCCGGTGGACAGCACGCGGGTGCGGTCGGCCGGCAGGTCACCGTGGCTGACCAGGTCGAGCACGGAGGTGGTGCAGCCGCACTCGGGGTGCACGAGGATCTCCGCGTCGGGGTGCGCGGCGACCCGGGCGCGCACGTCGGCCGGGCTGATGCCGGCGTGCACGTGGCACTCCCCCGCCCACACGTGGATGTCGTCCCGCCCGGTGACGCGCTTGACGTGCGCGCCGAGGAACTGGTCGGGGCAGAAGAGGATCTCGCGGTCCTCGGGGATCGACCGGATGACGTCGGCGGCGTTGGACGAGGTGCAGCAGATGTCGGTCTCGGCCTTCACCGCGGCGGTGGTGTTGACGTAGCTGACGACGACGGCGCCGGGGTGCTCCGCCTTCCACTCGCGCAGCTGCGCGGCGGTGATCGAGTCGGCGAGGGAGCACCCGGCGGCGTGGTCGGGCAGCAGCACCGTCTTGTCCGGCGAGAGGATCTTCGCCGTCTCGGCCATGAAGTGGACGCCGCAGAACACGATCTCGCGGGCGTCGGTCTGCGCGGCGACGCGGGACAGGTAGAGGGAGTCGCCGGTGAAGTGCGCGACGTCCTGGATCTCGGGCACCTGGTAGTTGTGCGCGAGCACGACCGCGCCGCGCTCGTCGGCCAGCCGGCGCACCTCGGCGGCCCAGGTCTCGAACTCGGCGGGCGACAGGGTGCGCTCGTCGCCGACGGCGGCGGTGGGGGCGGGCGCGGTGGTCGCGGTCACGGGGCTCCTCGCGGGGGGACGGGGCTCTCATGCTCCCTGCGGCGTCGCCGGCCGCGACGGCGGGGTGCCCGGTGCAACGCCCGGCGCCCCGGCCGGCTTCCCGTCAGCGGCGGACGTCGTAGACCAGGTGGGTCACCCGTGACCCCTGGACCACCACCGGGTCCTCGAACGCGATCTCCGGCGGCCCGCCGGTGCCGAAGTACGGCCTGCCCGACCCCAGGACGACCGGGACGAGGGCGAACACCACGCGGTCGACCAGGCCGGCCCGCAGCGCCTGCCCACCGACGTCCCCGGCGGTCACCGTGACGTCCCGGTCGCCGGCGAACGCCCTGGCCCGCTCGACCGCCGTCGCCACGTCGGGCACGAACGTGAACGGCGCCGTGCCGGCGTGCGGCCAGTCGTCGGCCGGCCGGTGGGTGACGACGAAGACGTGCTCGCCGCCGGGCGGCACGCCCTCCCACCCGTTGGTGAGGTCGAACAGCCGGCGGCCGCAGACCATCGCGGCCGTCCTCGCCACGTGCTCCCGCAGGAACCGCGCCGTCGGCTCGGTGACCCGGAAGGGCCGGTCCGGGTCGCTGAGGGGCACCTCGACGTCGCCGTTGCCGTACCAGTCGAACAGCGGGCCGGGCATGTCGTCGTCCCTGCCGACGTACCCGTCCAGCGACACCGCCGCGAACACGACCACCCTGCCCATCGCGATCCCTCCTCCTGGTCCGTGCGTGCAGGGAGGACCGCCGGCGGCTGCTCAACTCATCGGTTGACGACCGGACCCGGCCGTCCTGCAAGGGAGGCGCCCTAGGATCTGCGCGCCGACCCCACCCCGAGTCAAGGGACCCCCGATGCGCCGTCGTCCGCTCCCCCTCGTCCTGGCCGCCGCCACCACGCTGGCGCTGGCGGCCTGCGCCCCGCAGGAGGAGTCCACCGACGCCGGGTCCACCAGCGGCGGCGGGTCGGCGGCGACCGGCGCCTGCACCCCCGACGAGCTCGACACCCTCGAGCCGGGGACGCTGACCGTCGCCACCGACCAGCCCGCCTACGAGCCCTGGGTCGTCGACGACACCCCGGAGAACGGGGAGGGCTTCGAGTCCGCCGTCGCCTACGCCGTCGCCGAGCAGCTCGGCTACGCCGAGGACGACGTCACCTGGACCCGCGTGCCGTTCACCGCCGCGATCCAGCCCGGCCCGCGGCCGTTCGACTTCGACATCAACCAGTTCTCCATCACCGAGGAGCGCCGGCAGGCCGTCGACTTCTCCTCGCCGTACTACACCGTCAGCCAGGCGGTCATCACGACGGCGGGCTCCGCGGCCGACGGCGCCACGAGCCTGGCGGACCTGCAGGACCTGCGGCTGGGCGCCCAGGTGGCGACGACGAGCCTCGACGTCCTCACCGAGGTCATCGCCCCCGAGACCGAGCCGGTCGTGTTCAACACCAACGACGACGCCAAGCTCGCGCTGCAGAACGGCCAGGTCGACGCCATCGTCGTCGACCTCCCGACCGCCTTCTACATCACCTCCGCGGAGCTGGACAACGGCGTGATCGTCGGCCAGCTCGAGGACTCGGGCGAGGGCGGCGACCAGTTCGGCCTGCTGCTGGCCAAGGACAGCCCGCTGACCGACTGCGTGTCCCAGGCGGTCGACGCGCTGCGCGAGGACGGCACGCTCGCCGACCTCGAGCAGCAGTGGCTCTCCGACGTCGCCGACGCACCCGTCCTGTCCTGAGCGCGGTGGTCACCGGCGGCGGGGTCCCGGCCCTCCCGCCGCCCAGCGAGCTCGAGCTCGGCCGCCGGGCCTGGCGACGGCGCCGGGCCCGCCGCTCGACCCTCGTGGCGCTGGCCTCCACGCTGCTGTTCGCCGCCGTCGCGTACGTGGCGGTCACCCGATCGCCGGGCTGGCCGCGCGTGCAGGCCACCTTCTTCTCCCTGTCGGTGGCGTGGGACTCGCTCCCCGAGATCGCCCGCGGGCTGCTGGTCAACCTGCAGGTGCTCGTCGTCGGCGGGCTGCTCGTGCTGGTGGTGGGCCTGGGCATCGCGGCGCTGCGGACGCTGCGCGGCCCGGCGTGGGCGCCGCTGCGGATCCTCGCGACCGTCTACGTCGACCTGTTCCGCGGCATCCCGCTGATCATCGTGCTGTACCTGGTCGGCTTCGGGTTCCCCGCGCTGGGCCTGCAGGGCGTGCCGACGTCGCCGTTCGTCCTCGGGACGGCGGCCATCGTGATCGTCTACTCCGCGTACGTGGCCGAGGTGTTCCGGGCCGGCATCGAGTCGGTGCACCCCAGCCAGCGCGCCGCGGCCCGCTCGCTGGGGCTCACCCACCGGCAGACGATGCGGATCGTCGTCCTGCCGCAGGCACTGCGCACGGTCACCCCGGCGCTGCTCAACGACTTCGTCGCGCTGCAGAAGGACGTCGGGCTGATCTCGGTGCTCGGCGCGGTCGACGCGGTGCGCTCGGCGCAGATCCTGGTCGGGCAGAGCTTCAACTTCACGCCGTACGTCGTCGCCGGGCTGCTGTTCGTGTTGCTCGCCATCCCCTCGGCCCGCTTCGCCGACGCCGTCACCGCCCGCGCCCGCCGCCGCCAGCAGAGCGGGTCGCTGCTGTGACCGTGCTCGAGCTGCGCGGGATCGTGAAGGCGTTCGGGGACGACGTCGTGCTGCGCGGGGTGGACCTCGCCGTCGACGAGCACCGGGTGGTGGCGCTCATCGGCGGGTCGGGGTCGGGCAAGTCCACGCTGCTGCGCTGCGCCTCGCTGCTGGAGACCGTCGACGACGGGCAGGTGCTGCTCGACGGCGAGGACGTCACCGACCCGCGGGTCGACGCCGACCGGGTGCGCCGGCGGATGGGCGTCGTCTTCCAGGCCTACAACCTGTTCCCGCACCTGTCGGTGCTCGACAACGTGACGCTCGCGCCGACCGCCGTGCACGGGCGGCCGAGGGCCGAGGCGGTCGAGGAGGCGCGGGGGCTGCTCGGGCGCATCGGGCTGGCCGACAAGGCGCTGGAGTACCCCGACCGGCTCTCCGGCGGGCAGCAGCAGCGGGTGGCCATCGTGCGCGCGCTCGCCGTCCGCCCGCGGGTGCTGCTGCTCGACGAGGTGACCAGCGCGCTGGACCCCGAGCTGGTCGGCGAGGTGCTCGCCCTGGTGCGGGAGGTGGCCGGTCAGGGCATGACGATCGTGATGGCCACCCACGAGATGGGTTTCGCCCGGCAGGTGGCCGACACGGTGGCCTTCCTCGACGGCGGGGTGCTGCTGGAGTCCGGCCCGCCGGGGCAGGTGCTCGGCGACCCGGAGCACCCGCGGACCCGGCAGTTCCTCGCCCGGGTCATCGACGCCGGCCGGCTGTAGGCGCGTGCCTCCCCGCGCGAGATCGGCGGTCTCGTGGCCGTCAGCGCGCGATGGCCACGAGACCGCCGATCTCGACGAGCCGCTCAGCGCAGGTGGGCGGTGTCGTTCACCAGCCGCACCGACGTGCGGCCGTCGGAGCTCCACGCCACCGTCGACAGCGACGCGGCCTCCAGGAACACCCGGTGCACGACCTCGTCGCCGACGTCGAGGCCCGCGGCCAGCAGCAGCTTGATCGGGGTCACGTGGCTGACCACCAGCACCGTCCGCCCGGCGTGCCGCTCGAGCAGCCGCGTCCGCGCCCGGGCCACCCGCCGCGACACGTCGGCCACCGACTCACCGCCCGGCGCGGCCACCGTGACGTCGGCGGCGAACCGGCGGACGGCCAGCGGGTGGCGCGCCCGCGCCTCGGCGGCGCTCAGCCCCTCGAGGTCGCCGAAGTCGAGCTCGACGAGGTCGTCGTCGTACTCGACCGGCAGGCCCAGCGCCGCGGCCACGGTCTCGGCGGTCTCCCGGGTGCGGCGCAGCGGCGAGGCGACGACGACCTCGATGCCGAGCTCCTTGGCCCGGACGGCGGCCGCCTCGGCCTCCGCCCGCCCGGTGGCCGACAGCGGCAGGTCGTTGCGGCCGCTGTAGCGGCGCTCGGGCGTGTGCTCGGTCTGCCCGTGCCGCAGCAGGTGCGTGACCGTGGTGACCACGGGCGCCGGCTCGGCGGCGGGCTGCACGTCGTCGCCGGTCACGGACGGCTCGGCGGCGGCGTCGCGGTGCACCGGCCGGCCGTCCATCGCGCTGTTGGCCAGGGCGTCGGCGGCGGAGTTCTGCGCGCGCGGCACCCAGGTGTAGCGGACGCTGCCCAGCTGCCGCGCGATGGCGCGGGCCTGCACGGCCAGCTTCTGCATGTCCGGGTGCTTGATCTTCCAGCGGCCCGACATCTGCTCGACGACGAGCTTGGAGTCCATCCGCACCTCGACGTCGGCGCCCGGGTCGAGATCCAGCACGGCCTGCAGGCCGGCCACCAGGCCGCCGTACTCGGCCACGTTGTTCGTCGCCCGCCCCACGGACGCCGCCCGCTCGGCGAGCACCCGCCCGGTGCCGGCGTCGCGGACCAGCGCGCCGTAGCCCGCCGGGCCGGGGTTGCCCCGCGAGCCGCCGTCGGCCTCGACGACCAGCTTCCGGCTCACAGCCCGGACTCGGCGGTGCGCACGAGGATGCGGCCGCAGTTCTCGCAGCGGACCACCTCGTGCGGGTCGGCGTTGCGGACGGCGGCCAGCTCACGGCCGTTGAGCTCGATGCGGCAGCCCTGGCACTGGCGGGCCTTGAGCACCGCCGCGCCGGTGGTGCCGGTCTGGGCGCGGATGCGGTCGTAGAGCGCCAGCAGCTGCTCGGAGATGCCGGCGGCGACCTCGGCACGGGCGGCCTCGTGCCGGGCGGTGGCGTCGGCGATGTCGGCGAGGGCGTCGTCGCGCAGCTGCTCGGCCCGCTCGCGGTCGGCGACGGCCGAGGTCCGGCCCTCCTGGGCGGCGACGAGCGTGGCGTCGGCGGTCTCGCGGCGCTCCATGAGCTCGAGCACCTGGTCCTCGAGGTCGGACTGCCGCCGGGACAGCGACTGCAGCTCCGACTGCAGGGAGGTGATCTCCTTCGCCGTCGCGGCGCCGGAGTCGATCCGCCCCTGGTCGCGCGCCGCCCGCTGCCGGACGGTCTCGACGTCGGCCTCCAGCCGCTTCTGCTCCCGGTCGAGGTCGCGCACCTCGGTCTCGGCGTGGACCTCGGCCTCGGCGAAGCCGCGCTCGGCCTCGGCGGCGGCCTCGACGGCGGCGACCTCCGGCAGCGTCCGCTTCCGGTGGGCGAGCTGGGTGAGCGCGACGTCCTCGCCGGCCAGCGTCAGGAGCTTCTGCTGCTCGAAGTGGTCGGCCTTCACCCGACCAACTTACCGTCGGGCCGGGCGCTCCCCTCCCGGCGGCGCGGACTCCAGCGGGTCGGGCAGCTCGCGGAAGGTGGGGTCCTCCCGCTCGGCGGTGTAGTCGGTGTCCGCCGTCCCGTCGACTCCGTCGGGCACCTTCGCCGCCCGCAGCGCCAGCGTCACCAGGACGACGACGAGCAGGTTGGCCGCCAGCGCCAGCAGGCCGGTGTAGACCGACGACGCCGCGTCCAGGCCCAGCTTCGACAGCGCGAAGGACGACCCGCCGAAGTGCTCGCGCACCACCGTCCCGTCCGGGCCCAGCCGCGGGGTGTTGTAGAGCATCAGCAGGCCCGCGGTCATGCCGGCGACCCAGCCGGCGATGAGCCCGCCGCGGTGCATCCAGCGGGTGTAGAGGCCCAGCGCCACCGACGGCAGCGTCTGCAGGATGATCACGCCGCCGATGAGCTGCAGGTCGATGGAGAACTGCGGGTCGATGAACAGGATCGCCGCGACCGCGCCGAGCTTGACCACCAGCGAGACGACCTTGGCCACCTGCGCCTCCTGCCGCGGGGTGGCGTCCCGCTTGAGGAACTCCTTGTAGATGTTGCGGGTGAACAGGTTGGCCGCGGCGATCGACATGATCGCCGCCGGCACCAGCGCGCCGATGCCGATCGCGGCGAAGGCGATGCCGGCGAACCAGCTCGGGAACATCTCCTGGAACAGCACCGGCACGACGGTGTTGCCGTCCTCGCCGATCGGCGTCACGCCGGCCGCGATCGCCATGAAGCCCAGCAGCGCGATGAACCCCAGCGCCAGGCTGTAGACGGGCAGCGCGCTCATGTTGCGCTTGAGCACGTCGCGGTTGCTGGCCGCCAGCAGCCCGGTGATCGAGTGCGGGTAGAGGAACAGGGCGAGCGCCGAACCGAGGGCCAGGGTGGCGTAGCCCAGCTGGCCGGTGGCAGGCAGCAGCACCCCCGCGCCCGTGCCGGCGGAGAACTTCTCCTCCGCGGCGCCGAAGATCGCGTCCCAGCCGCCGAGCTTCACCGGGATGACGATCACCGCGACGATGATCGTCAGGTAGATGAGCGTGTCCTTGACGAAGGCGATCAGCGCCGGCGCCCGCAGCCCCGAGTTGTAGGTGTAGAGCGCGAGGATCACGAACGCGACGATGAGCGGCAGCTCGCCCTCGACGCCCATCGCCTTGAGGATCGCCTCGATGCCGACCAGCTGGAGGGCGATGTAGGGCATCGTCGCGACGATCCCGGTCAGCGCCACCAGCAGGGCCATCGTCGGCGAGTCGAACCGCGAGCGGACGAAGTCCGCCGGGGTGACGAACCCGCGCACGTGGCTGACCGACCACAGCCGGATGACCACCAGGAACACCAGCGGGTAGATCACCACGGTGTAGGGGACGGCGAAGAACCCGGCGGCGCCCGCGCCGAACATCAGCGCCGGGACGGCGACGAAGGTGTAGGCGGTGTAGAGGTCACCGCCGAGCAGGAACCAGGTGATCCAGGTGCCGAAGTTGCGCCCGCCCAGGCCCCACTCGTCGAGGTGCATGAGGTCGTCCGCGCGCCGCCAGCGGGCGGCGACGAACCCCATGACCGTGACGACGAGGAACAGGACGATGACGATCGAGAGCTCGACGACGTTGACCCCGTCCACGGCTCAGCGCTCCCGGTCTCGGCGGGCGGCGTCGCGGGCGGCGTCGCGCGTGGCGTTGTCCCGGGCGATCGCGTCCCGGGCGGCGGCCTGCTCGGCCGGGCTGCGCCGGGTGGCCCGGTAGACCAGGACGGTGGTCAGCACACCGAGGGCGACGAAGGCCAGCTGCAGCCAGTAGAAGAGCGGCCAGCCGAACAGCGTCGGCTCGACGCGGTTGTAGAGCGGCACGATCAGCGGCACCACGATCGGCACCAGCAGCAGCCAGTTCCAGGGGCTGCGGTCGCTGCGCCGGGGGGCCGCACCCCCCGTCGTCGGTCCTTGGGCGGTGGCCACGGCGTCCTCCCCGTCTCAGCCGGCCGCGCGGGCCGGGTCCCCTCCTGCCGACCGGCCCCGGTGCACCGTCCACGGGTCGGTGCGGTGCCGGGAGGCGGCGGCCTCGACCCTGCCGGACAGGTCGGTGACCAGCACCTCGGCGGCCACGGGCACCCAGGGCCACTCGGAGGCGAAGTGTGCCACGTCACACACCGCGGGGCCGGTCGACTCCTGCGACTCCGAGACCGGGTGGTGCCGCAGGTCGCTAGTGAGGAGGACGTCGGCTCCTGCCGCCGCGGCGGCCGGCAGCAGGGAGCCGCCGCTGCCCCCGCAGACGGCGACCGTGCGCACCGGCCGGCCGGGGTCGCCGGCCGCGCGGACCCCGCCCTCGGTGGCGGGCAGCACCGCGGCCGCGTGCGCGGCGAAGGCGGCCAGCGTCGTCGGCGCGGGCAGCTCGCCCACCCGGCCCAGTCCCTGCCGCGAGCCGGGCGCCACCGGCTCCAGCGGCCGGGTGCCGGTCAGCCCGAGGACGGCGGCCAGCGCGTCGTTCACCCCGACGTCGGCGGCGCGGTCGGCGTTGGTGTGCGCCACGAACAGCCCGCAGCCGGCGCGCACGAGGCGGTGCACCAGCCGCCCCTTCGGGTCGTCGGCGGGAACGCCGTGCACCGGGGTGAGGAACAGCGGGTGGTGGGTGACCAGCAGCTGCGCGCCGCGCTCGATCGCCTCGTCGACGACGGCGGCCACCGGGTCGACGGCGACGAGCACCCGCTCCACCGGCTCGGCGGGGTCGCCGCACACCAGCCCGACGGCGTCCCAGCTCTCGGCGAGCGCGGGGTCGTAGCGGGCCTCCAGCGCGGCGACGACCTCGCCCAGGGTGGCGGTCACGGGCGCCGACCCTAGGTCAGACGGGGCGGCCCATCACGACGCGGCGGCCGGGGACCCCCAGGCCCGCGGCCGCCTCCCGGTCGACGAGCGCGGCCAGCTCCGGACCGGGGTCGGCGACCTCGGTGAAGCCGCGCGCGGCGTACCAGGGCGCGTTCCACGGCACGTCGGCGTAGGTGGTCAGCGTGACCCGCGCGGCCCCGGCGTCGCGGGCGGTCCGCAGGGCGGCGTCGAGCAGCGCGGTCCCGAGGCCGCGCCGGCCCGCCGCGGGGTGCACCGACAGCTGCTCGAGGTGCACGTCGCCGTCGACCCGCTCCAGGACGGCGAAGCCGATCGCCGGCTGCCCCACGACCAGGACCCGCCATGCCGCCGCCCGCTCCTGCGCCGTGTGCGGCGGCGGGAGGTCGGTGATGCCCGCCGTCGCGAACAGCGCGTCGGCGGCGGCCTCGATCGCCGGCAGCCGCTCGAGGTCGGCCGGCCCGGCGACGCGGACGTCGTCCCTCACCGTCGTGCCGCCGGAGGGGCCGCCCGCTGCACCACCCGGCGCAGCATGCCCGGCACCACCCGCGCGTGGAACGGCCGGACGACGCCGAAGTAGGCCCGGCCCAGGACGTTGTGCCGCCGGACGACGGTGACCGCCACCAGCTCGTGCCCCGGCGGCGCGGGACGCACGTGCAGGACCAGCCGGAAGTCCAGGTGCCGGTCGTCGACGCCGAGGACCGCGGTGTCCGCGGCCGCCGAGAGCACGGGGAACAGCCCCGTCCCGGTGCGCAGGTGGAGCGGCCGGACGAGCACGGTGCGCACGCCCATCAGCGCCCGCACCCACGGCGGGACGGCGGCCGGGCCGAACGCGGCGAGCCAGTCGCGGGCGTCGGTCGAGGCCCCGGACGGGACGGCGACCGCGAAGGCGTCGGTGAAGTCCGCGCCGTCCAGGGCGGCGGCGGTGACCAGGTCGGGCGGCACCGGCACCGCGCGGGGCCGGCCGGTCCGCAGTTCCGCGTCGAGCTCCACGGCCCACCTCCGTACGCCACCGTATGGTGCTCCGTACCGTAGCGTACGGACGTGCCTGCGCGGGAGCGGTTGTCGGCCGAGGACTGGTCCCGGGCCGCGCTGGAGGCGCTGGGCCGCGGCGGGCTGGCCGCGGTCGCCGTCGAGCCGATCGCCGCCCGCCTGGGCGCCACCAAGGGCAGCTTCTACTGGCACTTCCCCGGCCGCGACGCACTCGTCGAGGCCGCCCTCGGGCTCTGGGAGCGGGCGCACACCGACGCCGTCATCGCCGACCTCGACCGGCTAACCGACCCGCGCGAGCGGCTGCGCAGCCTCACCGAGCGCACGCTGGGCCACGCCGGCGACGGCGACCCCGTCGTCTCGCTGCTGCGCGACGTCGACGACCCGCGGGTGCGGCGGGTGCTCGCCACGGTCACCCGGCGCCGCGTGGCCTACGTGCGCGCCACGCTCGTCGAGGCCGGCGTCCCGCCCGAGGAGGCCGGCCGCCGCGCGACCCTCGCCTACGCGGCCTACGTCGGCTGGTGGCAGGTGCGCGCGGTCGCGCCCGAGCTGGCCCCCGCGGGGACGCCGTCGTCGGGGCACGCACAGGTCCTGCTCGCGATCCTGCTGCCGGACGCCTGACCCGCGTCCGGGGTCACCGCCGCGCGTCCTCCCCCACCGCCGTGCGTCCTCCCTCACCGTCGACCGTGCGGGAGGACGCCCCACGATCAGGTCACCTGATCCCGGAGCGTCGGTCCGCGTCCTGGCTCACCGCCGCGCGTCCTGGCTCACCGTCGACCGTGAGCCAGGACGCGACACGACCAGGTCACCTGATCGTCCGCGCGACCCCCGCGGCGGGTGGCAGGCTCGGCCCGTGGCGGAGAGGTCGCTGCGCGCCCCGGCGTGGCTCGAGGAACTGGTCCGCACCTCCCCCCCGCCGGTGCCGTGGCGCGACGTCGCCCGCTTCGCCGTCACGCTGCCCGCGCCGCTGGCCGTCGCGCTCGCCGTCGGCGGGGAGTCCGCCCTCGGCGCCGGCGTGTTCGCCACCACCGGCGCGCTGGCCGCCACCCTCGCCCCGCAGGGCGGGCCGCTGCGCGACCGGCTGCGGCGCACCGCGGCCGCCGTGGGTCTCGGCGCGGTCGGGCTGGTCGCCGGGCAGTTCGCCGCGGGGGGCGGGGTGGTGCCGGTGGTCGTCGTCGCGGTCCTCGCGGCGGCCGCGGCGCTGATCAGCGCGATCAGCTCGGCGCTGTCGCTGGGCGCGCTGCAGCTGCTCATCTACACCGCGCTCGCCTCCGGGCTGCAGACGCCGCTGCCGGCGGTCGCGGAGCTGGCGTGGTTCGCCGCCGGCGCGGCGTGGGCGACGCTGACCGTCCTGGTGCAGGCGGCGACCGAGCCCAGCGACCCCGACCGGACCGCGGTCGCCGCCGTGTTCACCCGCATCGCCGGGCTGCTCACCGCCGTGGGCACCGACGCCACCGAGACCGCCCGCCGCGACCTGACCGCCGCGCTCAACGCCGCCTACGACCGGGTGATCCGCAGCCGCAGCATCTCGTCGGGGCGCAACCGGGAGCTCTCGGAGCTGGCGGGGGTGCTCAACGCGGCCGCGCCGCTGGTCGAGGCCGCCGTCGCCTCCGCCCGCACCGCGGTGCCCGCCGACCCGCACGACGTCACCGCAGTGCACGCCCTCGCCGCCGCGGTCACCGGCAGCCGCGAGCTGCCCGCCGAGCGGCCGGCGGCACTGGCGGACGGGCCCGCCCCGCGCCGCGCGGTCCGGCACGGGGTGCGCCTGGCGTGGGCGGTGGTCGGCGACGCGGAGGAGCGGGCCGAGGCCGCCGTCGCCCCGCCGCGGCCGTCCCCGCGGCAGCGGCTGCGCGAGCTCGCCGACCGCACCCTCGGCAGCCCCGACACCCGCGACTTCGCCGTCCGCCTGGTGCTGTGCATGACGATCGCCGAGATCGCCCGCCAGCTGCTGCCCATCGAGCGGCCCTACTGGGTGCTGCTCACCGTGGCGATCGTGCTCAAGCCCGACTTCGGCTCGGTGTTCACCCGGGCGGTGCAGCGCGGCGTCGGCACCCTGATCGGCGTCCTCATCGGCTCGCTGCTGCTGTCGTTCCTGCCGCGCAACGGCTGGGTGGTCGTGGCCATGGCTGTGGCCGCCGCTCTGCTGCCGTGGGCCCGCGGCGCGAACTTCGGCCTGTTCTCGGTCTTCCAGACGCCGGTGATCATCCTGCTGCTCGACCTCGCCGTGCCCGGCGGCCCGGACCTGGTCGCCGCCCGGCTCCTCGACACCCTCATCGGCTGCGCGATCGTCCTCGTCGCCGGCTACCTCCTCTGGCCGCAGACCTGGCGCGCCCCGCTCGATGAGGCCATGGGCGCCACCGTGGTGGCCCTCGACGGGTTCGTGGGCGCGGCCTTCGGCGGCGGCGACCCGGCGGACCGGCGGCGGGCGCGGCGGCGCACCTACCGGGCGACGACCGAGCTGACCACCCAGCTGCAGCGCCGGCTGGCCGAGCCGCCGCCGATCAGCACCCGCGCCGCGGCGTGGTGGCCGGTCATCGTGCAGTTCGAGCGCACCGCCGACGCGGTCACCGAGGCGGTCATCGCCGCCGATGCCGGCGGCCCGGCCCCCGACCCCGACCAGGTGGCGGTGCTGCGCCGCGCGCTGCGCGAGCTGGAGGACGACGTCCGCGCGCACCGGACCCCCGACGACGCCGAGATCCACGCCGAGGGCGTGCTCGCCCCGGTCGCGCGCGAGGTCGACGCCGCCCGCCGGATGGTCCGCGACGCCGCACCGGGCCGGCGCACCGAGGCGGCGGCACCGGGCACCTGAGTCGCCGCCCGGTGGCACCTGCGCTGTCATGGACGGATGCGCCGTCGCCGCCGGACCTCCCCCGCTCCCTCCCGCCTCCCGGTCGTCCCCGGCACCGACGGTCCCCCGCCGCCGGGCTCGCGCACCGTGCGCAGCGACGACGGCGTCGACCTGCACGTGGAGTTCGACGGACCCGAGGACGCCCCGCTGACCGTCGTGTTCTGCCACGGCTTCACCGCCCGCCTCGGCGAGTGGCAGCTGCAGCGCGAGGCGGTCCGCGACCGCGCGCGGCTGGTGCTGTGGGACCACCGCGGCCACGGCCGCTCGAGCTGGGCGGACCCGACGACGGCGACCATCGACCGCACCGCCCGCGACCTCGGGCTGGTCCTCGACGCCGTCGTGCCGGCCGGGCCGGTCGTGCTCGCCGGGCACTCGATGGGCGGCATGACGATCATGGCGCTGGCGCGGCGGCGGCCGGAGCTGTTCGGGCCCCGCGTCGTCGGCGCGTTCCTGCTCGCCACCTCCGCCGGCGGGCTGGTCTCCACCGGCCTGCTCGGCGCGCTGGTGAAGCTGGTGCGGGCGCTGCACCTGCTGCCGCTCTACCTGTGGTGGCTGCGGCTGCTGGCCCCGCTGCTCGAGCGGTACCGCCGCCGCGGCACCCGGATCGGCCGCCGCTACATGCGCAAGTACCTCTTCGGCCGCGACGACGCGACCCCCGAGGCCGTGCGGGCGGTGCAGGACATGCTCGAGGAGACGCCGCTGACGGTCACCATGGCCTTCTACGGGACCTTCCTCGACCACGACGAGACCGCCGCGCTGCCGGTGCTCGGCCGCGTGCCGGTCACCGTCGTCGCCGCGGAGTACGACCGGCTGACCCCCGCCGGGCACGGCCGCCGGCTGGCCGAGCTGCTGGGCGAGCGCGCCGAGCTGGTCGTCGTCCCGGGCGCCGGGCACAGCGTCAACCTCACCCGCACCGCCGTCGTCGACGCGGCGCTGGTCGCCCTGCTCGACCGGGTGGGGACGGCTGGCTCCGACGCGGCCCGGAGGGCAGGCTGACGGTCAGGGGTGCCGCGCGAGTCCGGCACCGCACGACCGTGTGTCGCGGCCCGGTCCGCTGGACAGGAACCGGACGCAACCGTCTCGTCGAGCCGAGGAGAGACCCGTGGACCGCCTGAGCGCCACCGACGCCGGCTTCTACTACGCCGAGACCGAGAACGCGCCGCTGCACGTGGGCTCGGTGTCGGTGTTCGAGGGCCCGGCGCCGTCCTACGGCGACCTGGTGCGGCTGCTGCTGAGCAAGCTGCCCCTGGTCCCGCGCTACCGGCAGCGGGTGCGCGAGGTGCCGCTCGGCCTGGGCCGGCCGCTGTGGGTCGACGACCCGCACTTCCAGATCCTCTACCACGTGCGGCACACCGCCGTGCCGAAGCCGGGCGGCCGGGAGCAGCTGCGCAACCTGGCCGGGCGGGTGCTCGGCCAGCGGCTGGACATGGCCAAGCCGCTGTGGGAGGTGTGGCTGGTCGAGGGCCTCGAGGACGACCGCTGGGCGCTGATCTCCAAGGTCCACCACTGCATGGTCGACGGCGTCGCCGGCACCGACCTGATGCAGGTGATGTTCGACCTCGACCCGGCCGCCGAGCACCCGGCGCCGGCGGACTGGACGCCGCAGCGCACCCCCTCGGGGCTGGCCATGGCCGCCGGCGCCGTGGCCGAGACGGTCACCGCGCCGCTGCGCCAGCTCACCGCGCTGCCCGGTCCCGAGGCGGTCGGCTCCGGGGCGCGGAGCCTGGTGCGGAGCACCCGCGCGGCCGCGGCCAGCCTGCCCGCGCTGGCCCGGCAGGCGCTCACCCCGCTGGCCCGCACGCTGACCGGGCCGATCGGGCCGCACCGCCGGTGGGCGTGGGCCGACGCCGAGTTCGCCGACCTCGCCGCGGCCCGCACGGCCCTGGGCGGCACGGTCAACGACGTCGTGCTGACCGCGATCACCCGGGGCTTCCGCGACCTGCTGCAGGGCCGCGGGGCGCTGGGCGCCGACACCGTCGTGCGCACGATGGTGCCGATCTCGGTGCGCAAGGAGAACGAGCGCGGCGCGCTGAACAACCAGGTGACGGCGGTCTTCGTCGACCTGCCCGTGGGCGAGCCCGACCCGGCGGAGCGGCTGGCGCTCGTCCGGCGGCAGATGGACGAGTACAAGCGGACGATGCAGGCCGTCGACGCCCGCTCGATCATCGCCATGGGCGACTACACCGCGCCCACGCTGCTCGCCCTCGGGGTGCGGGCCTCCATGCAGGCGGGGCAGTTCTGGTGCCAGGCGGTCACCACCAACGTGCCCGGCCCCCGCGTGCCGCTGTACGTGCTCGGCCGGCGGATGGTCTCGTCGCACCCGTACGTGCCGATCGCCGGCGGCACCCGCGTCTCCATCGGGATCTTCAGCTACCTCGACCGGATGACCTTCGGCATCAACGCCGACTTCGACGCCTTCCCCGACGTCGACGTGCTGTCCGAGGGCATCTGCCGGGGCATCGAGGAGCTGGTCGCCCTGGCGAAGGACCAGCCGGCCGCGGCGGCCCGGTGAGCGGGTTCGCCGCCGGAGGGGCCGGGTAGCGGAACCGGCGTGACCGCTCCCCAGACCGACCTGACCGTCGCCGTCACCGGCCCCACCGGCACCTTCGGCGAGGGGCTGGTCCCGCTGCTGCAGGCCGACGACCGCGTGCGCCGGGTGGTCGGCATCGCCCGCCGTCCCTTCGACCCGGCCGCCCGCGGCTGGACGAAGATGGAGTACCGGCAGGGCGACGTCCGCGACACCGAGGCGCTGCGCGAGGCGTTCGCCGGCGCCGACGTCGTCGTGCACCTGGCGTTCCTCATCACCGGCAACGCCTCCCGCCAGACGACCCGGGCCATCAACGTCGACGGCACGCTCAACGCCTTCCGCGCCGCCGCGGCGGCCGGGGCGCGCCGCTTCGTCTACGCCTCCTCCCTGGCCGCCTACGGCTTCCACCGGGACAACCCGGTCGGGATGACCGAGGAGTGGCCGGTGCGGCCGGCGTCGCGGCTGTTCTACGCGCAGGAGAAGGCCGAGCTCGAGCAGCTGCTGCAGACCGAGGCGCGGGCACACCCGGAGCTGGCGCTGTACCTGCTGCGCCCGCCGGTGGTGCTCGGCCCGCACACCGTGGGCGCCAAGGACCTGCTGCCCGGCCCGCTGGCCCCGCTGGGGCGCTGGCTGGCCGAGCAGAGCACCCGGCGGCTGCCGGTGCCGGTGCCGCTCGCGGTGCCGGCCCTGCCGCTGCAGTTCATCCACGAGGACGACGTCGGCCAGGCGCTGCTGCAGTGCGTCGTCGCCGCCGGCCCGCCCGGGGCCTACAACATCGCCGGCGACGGCGTGCTGACCGCCGCCGACGTCGCCCGCGAGTACGGCGCGCTGCCGCTGCCCCTGCCGGCCGCGCCGGCGCAGCTGGCCGCGCGGGCGGTGTCGCGGCTGCCGTTCCTGCCGCCGGCGGCCGAGTGGGTCGAGGCGGCCAGCCACCCGGCCATCATGGACACGACCAAGGCCCGCGAGCAGCTGGGCTGGCAGCCGCGCTACACCGGCCTGGAGGCGCTGCGCGCCACCCTGCGCTCGGGGTGAGCTTCCCCGCGCGACGCCGGACCGGCAGGCTCGGCGTCCCGCGGCGCAAGCGCCGGCCGGGAGCCCGGCAGCAGCCCGAGCAGGCCGGGAGGAACCCCGGAGAGAGGTGCCCATGAGCGAGCTGGTGGACGTCGACGTCCCGACCATCGTCCTGGCCGACGTGACCAGCGACGTGGAGCGGCGGCTGGTGGCCGGGGCGCTGCCCGCCGACGGCGACCGGGCGACCGTGCTGCCGCTGCGGGGCGCCGCCCTGCACGACGCGCTCGCCGCCGCCTCCCCCGACACCGTCGTCACCGCGGTCCGGGTGGCGTGGACCCCGCGCCGTCCCGCCGGCTCCGCCCCCGGGCGCAGCCGGCGCGGCCGGCTGCACGACGCCCGGCCCTCCCTGCTGCGCCGCCCCCCGGCCGCGCTGCAGGCCGCGGCGCTGCGCCGCGACCCCGACCGCGCCCGGGTGGTGGTCGCCGAGCCCGCCACCGTCGCCGAGCTGACCCGGCGGTGGGACGGCAGCGGCGCGCTGCCGGCCTTCATCGCCCGCCAGGCGGAGCTGGCCCTCGACCGCGCCGAGCGGCAGGTGGTCGGCGACCGGGCCAAGGTGCCCCGCCACGTCGCCGAGGCGATCCAGTACAGCCCCGAGTTCCGCGGCGAGGTGGCCGCCCTCGCCGAGCGCCTCCAGCGGCCCGAGGAGGAGGTCTACGCCGAGGCGGTCGAGGACCTCGGCGGACTGGTCGCGGCGATGGACCCGATGGCCGTCGAGCTGTTCACCGCCTTCCTGCGGCCGGTGCACGCCCGCGCCTGGGACGTGCAGGCCGACACCGCCCGCCTCGACGACCTGCGCGAGCTCAACCGGCGCCACCCGCTGGTGTTCCTGCCCAGCCACCGCTCCTACGTCGACCCGCTGGTCCTCGCCGACGTGCTCGCCGCGCACGACTTCCCGCGCAACCACGTGCTCGGCGGGGACAACCTGCGGTTCTGGCCGGTCGGGCCCGTGGCCAAGCGCGCGGGGCTGGTGTTCATCCGGCGCAGCTTCGGCGACGACCAGGTCTACAAGCTCGCCGTCCGCGAGTACTTCGCCTTCCTGCTGGCCAAGCGCTTCAACCTCGAGTGGTACATGGAGGGCGGGCGCACCCGCACCGGCAAGCTGCGCCCGCCCCGTCACGGGTTGCTGCGCTACGTCGCCGACGCCGTCGAGCGCGGCCGGGTCGAGGACGCCTACGTCGTCCCCGTGTCGATCACCTACGACCAGCTGCGCGAGGTCACCGGGATGGCCGCCGAGCAGGGCGGCGCCGCCAAGCGCGGCGAGGGGCTGTCGTGGATGGCCTCCTACATCCGCGAGCAGGTGCGCACCCCGCTGGGCACGGTGCACGTCGGGTTCGCCGAGCCGCTGTCGCTGGCGGCGGCGCTCCGCAACGGTGCCGACCCGGCCGACCCCGACGCGCGCCGGCTGACCCTGCAGAAGGTCGCCTTCCAGGTCGCCGTCGGCATCAACTCGGTCACCCCCGCGACGGCGACGGCGCTGGTCACCCTGGCGCTGCTGGGCGTCCGCGACCGCGCGCTCACCCTCGGCCAGGTGCAGCGGGTCCTCGAGCCGCTGCTGGCCTACCTCACCGAGACCGGCCGCCCGCACTCCGGCGCCGCGCTGGCCACCGCCTCGGGCGTGAAGCGGGTGCTCGGCGCCCTCGCCCAGCAGGGCGTGGTCACCGTCTACGAGGGCGGCGAGGAGCCGGTCTACGCCATCGAGCGCGGCCAGCACCTGGTGGCCGCCTTCTACCGCAACAGCGCCATCCACCACGTCGTCGACCGGGCCATCGCCGAGCTGGTGATGCTCCGCGACCCGGTCGACCGCTGGGACGAGGCGTTCCGGCTGCGCGACCTGCTGAAGTTCGAGTTCTTCTTCCCCGAGCGCGAGCCCTACCGCGAGCGGCTGACCGCCGAGCTGGAGCGGCTGGACCCGCACTGGGAGACCGCCGACGGCCGCGCGGTGCTGTGCGCGGCGCCGCTGCTGTTCGCCCACCGGGTGCTGCGCTCCTTCGTCGACGCGCAGCTGGTCGTGGCCGAGCGGCTGGCCGCCCGCGACCCGCGCACGCCGGTGGTGCAGGCGGAGTTCCTCGCCGAGTGCAGCGGCGTGGGCCAGCAGATGCTGCTGCAGGGCCGGCTGCACGGGCCGGAGTCGCTCTCGCGCGAGCTGTTCGGCAGCGCGCTGCAGCTGGCCGCCAACCTCGACCTCGTCGACCCCGGCCGGGAGGACCTGGCCCGCCGCCGGCAGGAGTGGGCCGCTCAAGTCCGCGACGTCGTCGGCCGAGTAGGAGTGATCGACGAGTTGGACGCCGCGGCGCGGCGGGAGAACGTGGGGGTGGAGCCGTGACGGCCGACCAGGAGACGCCGACCGGCGGGTTGCGCGAGAACGCCGCGGCGATGGCCCGGAGCAGCGTCTGGACCGAGGAGCAGCTGATCGCCGACGTCGAGGCCGCGCCCCCCGGGCCGCGCGTCGGCGCGTTCTTCGACTTCGACGGCACCGTCATCGACGGCTACTCGCTGGCCGCCTTCGCCCGCCACCACCTGCGCTCGCTGGAGGTGACGCCGAACGCGCTGGGCCAGCTGCTGCTGTCCGGGCTGCGCGGGGTCACCACCGAGGAGGACTTCGAGCGGTTCACGATCACCGGCATGCGCGCCTGGGCCGGCCGCAGCGAGGACGAGCTGGTCGAGCTCGGCGAGCGGCTGTTCGTGCAGGGCATCGCCGGGTCGCTGTACCCGGAGGCCTGGCGCCTGGTCACCGCGCACCTCAACGCCGGGCACACCGTCGTCCTGGCCTCCTCGGCCACCCGCTTCCAGGTCGAGCCGGCCGCGCGCGCCCTCGGCGTGGAGCACGTGCTGGTCTCCCCCGTCGAGATCGTCGACGGCGTGTGTACCGGGCGCCCGGGCGGGCCGCTGCTGTGGCGCACGGGCAAGGCCGCCGCGGTGCGTGCCTTCGCCGAGGAGCACGGCATCGACCTGCTGCAGAGCTACGCCTACTCCAACGGCGACGAGGACGTGCCCTTCCTGCGCACGGTCGGGCGCGGCCGCGCGCTCAACCCCGGCCGCGGGCTGGCCGCCGCCGCCCGGCACTACTCCTGGCCGGTGGCCCGCTTCCGCCGCCGCGGCAGCGCCTCGCCGGTCGACGTCGCCCGCACCGTCGCGGGCCTCGGCGGCATGATCGGCGGCTTCGCCACCGGCGTGGCCGTGGGCGCGCTCGGCGGCTCCCGCCGCGAGGCGGTCGACCTCGGCATCACCCTCGCGGGTGAACTAGGCAGCGCGCTGGCCGGCGTCCGGGTCGACGTCCAGGGCGCCGAGCACCTGGCCACCCGGCCGGCGGTGTTCCTGTTCAACCACCAGAGCCAGCTCGACGTCCTGGTGCTGGCCAAGCTGCTGCGCGGCGGCTTCACCGGCGTGGCCAAGAAGGAGCTCGCCCGCACCCCGGGCTTCGGGCTGGCCTTCCGCCTCGCCGACGTCGCCTTCGTCGACCGCGGCGACCCCGCGCAGGCGCGCAGGGCGCTCGAGCCCGCGGTGGAGCGGCTGCGCGAGGGCATCTCGCTGGTCGTCGCCCCCGAGGGCACCCGCTCGGCCACCCCGACCCTCGGCCCGTTCAAGAAGGGCGCCTTCCACGTCGCGGTGCAGGCCGGCGTCCCGATCGTGCCGATCGTGCTGCGCAACACCGGCGAGCTCATGTGGCGGGGCGCCTCGGTGATCCACCCGGGCGTCGTCCAGGTGCGGGTGCTGCCGCCGGTGTCGACCGACGGCTGGACCGTCGAGGAGCTCGACGAGCGGGTCGCCGAGGTGCACGACCAGTACCTGCGCACCCTGGCCAACTGGGGCGGTCGCGGTGAGCGTCCGGTGGTCAGCGAGGAGCCGACCGCCGGCGAGCCCAGCCCGGTGCCCGCGCCGCCGCTGGCCTGGGGCAGCGCCCCGGAGATGAACCCCCTGGAGACGGCGATGTGGCGCGCGGAGGTGGCCGACCCGCGGCTGCGCGCCAACGTCGCGCTGCTGGAGCTGCTCGACCCCGCCCCCGACTGGGAGCGGCTGCGCAACGCCCACGAGTGGGCCTCCCGGATGGTGCCGCGGATGCGCCAGCGGGTGGTGGAGCCGGCGCTGGGCATCGGCACGCCGCGCTGGGTCACCGTGCCCGAACTCGACCTCGACGCGCACGTGCGGCGGGTCCGGCTCGAGGAGCCCGGCTCGATGCGGCAGCTGCTCGACGTCGTCGGGGAGTTCGTCTCCGCGCCGCTGGACCGCGACCGGCCGCTGTGGCAGGCGATGCTGGTCGAGGGGCTCTCCGACGGGCGCGCCGGCTACGTGGTCAAGACCCACCACAGCACCACCGACGGGCTCGGCGCGGTGCAGCTGATGAGCCGGCTGCACAGCCGCACCGCCGAGCACGACCCGGCGCGCCCCGAGCCGCCGGTCCCCCTCCCCGACGACGGCGTCTCGCGCACCGGCCTGCTCACCGAGCAGCTCGTCGGGACCGCCCGCTCGGCGCCGATGGCGGTGCTGCGCCGCGGGGTCGGCGCGCTGACCGCCGGCGCCCGGCCGTGGGACCTGGTCAGCTCCGCGCTGGGCTCGGCGCGCTCGGCCGGCCGCACCCTCGCCCCGCCCGGGCCGGGCTCGACGCTGCTCACCCCGCGCGGCGGCGGCTGGCACCTGGAGGTGCTCGAGGTGCCGCTGGCCGACCTCAAGGCCGGCGCCAAGGCCGCCGGGGGCTCGCTCAACGACGGCTACCTCGCCGCGGTGATCGGCGGGTTCCGGCGCTACCACCAGCGGCACGGGGCGCCGCTGGGCACGCTGGCGGTCGGCATCCCGATCAGCCTGCGCGCCCAGGACGCGCCCGAGGGCGGCAACCGGTTCACCGGCGCCCGCTTCCCCGCGCCGCTGGACGAGGCCGACCCCGCCGTCCGCATCCGGGCGATCCGCGAGTTCGTCATGTCGGTGCGCGGCGACGCGAGCTCCAGCGTGCTCAACGACCTGCTCGCCCCGACGCTGAGCTGGCTGCCCGCCCCGGTGATCGGCGCCGTCTCCGGGCAGCTGACCAGCGCCAACGACGTCCAGGTGTCCAACGTGCCGGGGGTGACCCACCCGGTCTACATCGCCGGCTCGCGCATCGACCGGATGTACCCGTTCGGCCCGCTGCCCGGGTGCGCGGCGATGATCACCCTGCTGTCGCACGAGGGGCAGTGCTGCATCGGGATGAACCTCGACGCGGCCGCGGTCACGGACCCGGCCGGGCTGGTGGCCGACCTGCAGGCGAGCCTCGACGAGGTGGTGGCGCTCGCGCAGGGTTGAGCCGGGCAGGTCGCGGTACTGGACCGGGTGTAACCCCCGTCACAGCCCAGGAGCGGCCATGAGCTTCAACCTCGCCACCATCCTGCGCGAGTCCGCCCTCGCCCACCCCGACAAGCCGATGCTGCTCATGGGCCCGCTGCGGCTCTCCTACCGGCAGGTCGACGTCCTGTCGGGGCAGGTCGCGGCGGGCCTGCGCGCGGCCGGGCTGCGCCGGGGCGACTCGGTGGCGCTGCAGCTGCCGAACGTCCCGCAGTTCGTGCTCGCCTACTTCGGTGCGCTCAAGGCCGGGCTGACGCTCGTGCCGCTCAACCCGCTGCTCAAGGCGCCGGAGGTCGCCTACCACCTCAGCGACAGCGGGGCGAAGGCGCTGATCACCTTCGACGCGTTCGCCGACGAGGCGGTCAAGGGCGCGGCCGAGGCCGGCGACGTCCGCGTGTACGTCGTCCCCTCACCCGGCGCGCCGGTGGACGCGCTGCCGGCCGACACCACGCCCTTCGACGCCCTGATGGCCGACGGCGAGGGCGCCGACCCGGCCGACGTCGAGCAGATGTCCCCCGAGGACACCGCGGTGGTCATCTACACCAGCGGCACGACCGGCCGCCCGAAGGGCGCCGAGCTCACCCACTTCCAGACCTACATGGCCGCCTCGGTGGCGGCCGAGACGTTCGCCTACCGCGACGACGACGTCGCCATGGCGGTGCTGCCGCTGTTCCACGTCTTCGGCCTGTCCAGCGTCATGAACTGCGCCGTCCGCTCGGCGGCGACCCTCGTGCTGGTGCCCCGCTTCGAGGTCGGCGCGGTGCTCGACGCGATGGAGCAGCACCGGGTCACGGTGTTCTGCGGCGTGCCGACGATGTTCGTGGCCCTCATGCACGCCGACCTCACCGGCCGAGACGTGTCCAGCCTGCGGATCTGCGTCTCCGGTGGCGCCTCCATCCCCGGCGAGGTCATCAAGGGCTTCGAGGCCGCCTACGCCGCCACGGTGCTCGAGGGCTACGGGCTGTCGGAGACCTGCGCGGTCGCCACGTTCAACCGCAGCGCCGAGGAGCGCCGGGTCATGTCGATCGGCAAGCGCCTGTGGGGCTGCGAGGTCCGCGTCGTCGACCCCGACGACGCGCCGCTGCCGACCGGCCCGGACCACGTCGGTGAGATCGTGCTGCGCGGGCACAACATCATGAAGGGCTACCTCGGCCGCCCGGAGGCCACCGCCGAGGCCATGCGCGGCGGCTGGTTCCACACCGGCGACCTCGGCTACCAGGACGACGACGGCTTCTTCTACATCGTCGACCGCAAGAAGGACCTGGTCATCCGCGGCGGGTTCAACGTCTACCCGCGCGAGATCGAGGAGGTCCTGCACGCCCACCCGGCCGTGCTCGAGGCCGCCGTCATCGGCCGGCCCGACGAGCGGCTGGGTGAGGAGGTCGTGGCGTTCGTCAGCCTCAAGGCCGGGGCGTCGGCCGAGCCGGAGGAGGTCATCGCGTTCTGCAAGGAGCGGCTGGCGGCCTACAAGTACCCGCGGCAGGTGGTCGTCATCGACGAGCTGCCCAAGGGCCCCAGCGGGAAGGTGCTCAAGACCGAGCTGCGCTCCCGCTGACGGCGGACTCCGCCAGCCACGCCAGCACGAGGTCGGCCAGGCGCTCGGGCACCTGCAGCTGCGGCACGTGCCCGACGCCGGCCAGCTCCTCGTACCGCCAGGCGGGGTTCGCGGCGGCGACCTCCCGTGCGGCCGACACCGGCACCAGCCGGTCCTGGTCGCCCTGCACCAGCAGCACCGGGGCGCCCACCCGGGCCATCGCGTCCCGGTAGCGCTGCGGGCGGATCAGGATGCCCAGCAGCGAGCGGGCCGCGGTGAGGAACGCGCGGTCCATGCCGACGACGTCGTCGCGCTGCTCGAGCAGGGCGACAGCGCGGTCGACCACCGGGGCGGGCAGCTCGTCGGGGTCGACGCCGACGAGCTGCAGCATCGCGCGGACGCGGGTGAGCGGCGTCTGGCGGGCCCGCCGCAGGGACAGCACCCGCTCGCCGATCCCCGGGAGCGCGTAGAGCGCGAAGGTGGCCGCCACCAGCGGGTCCAGCCGACGTCGGCCGCCGGGCAGCGCCGGGTCGAGCAGCACCAGCGCCCGGACGGCGTCGGGAGCGGACGCCGCGGTGAACAGCGAGATCATCCCGCCCATCGAGTTGCCCACGAGCACCGCCGGCTCGCCGACCACCTCGCGCAGGAACCGCCGCAGCACCGCGACGTTGGCCGGCACGGTGGCGCGGCGGTCACCGGGCTCGCTGCGGCCGAAACCGGGCAGGTCCAGCGCCCACACCCGGGCCGACGGCGTCAGCAGCGGGGCGAGCAGGTCCCAGTTGCCGTGGGAGCCGCCCAGCCCGTGCACCAGGACGACGGCGGGGCCGCCGTCGGTACCGCCGTAGTCCACGACGTGCACCGGACCGCCGAGGTCGACCGTCCTGCTCGTCCCGGGGTGCTCCACTCGCCGTCCTCCTGCTGTCGTCGGTGCCACGCGCGCCGCCGACCGTACGGTTCCACGGCCCGGCCGGCCTCGCGCGCCGTGCAGGTGGGACCCCTGCGACCGGTGTGGTGTGCGCCACACTCGGCACGCTGCTGCTGCCGCGCGCCGGAACAGTCAGGTGTGACGGGAGCCCCAGAGTGGTATCGCCCCGTTCGGCGGCAACGGGGCTGCCGGCGAGGAGGACGACGTGTCACGACAGCAGTTCGAGGGTCCCGGCCTCCCGCTGTACCTCACCGAGGTGGGCCGCGCGGTCGCCGACTACGGCCTCTACCTCGCGGCCCGCCCGCTGCTCCCCCGCCTGCCGGTCGGCGACGGGCACCCGGTGCTCGTGCTGCCCGGCCTGATGGCCGACGACATGTCCACGACCACCCTGCGCCGCGTGCTGCGCCGGCTCGGCTACCGCGTGCACGGCTGGCGCCTGGGCCGCAACATCGGGCCGACCGCGGAGTGCGTCGAGGGCATGGCCCGGCGCATCGAGGACCTCGGCGACCGCTACGGCCGGCCGGTCAGCCTCGTCGGCCAGAGCCTCGGCGGCATCTTCGCCCGCGACCTCGCCCGCAAGACCCCCGACGCCGTCCGCCAGGTGATCACCCTCGGCAGCCCGTTCGCGCTGCAGGCCGACACCCAGACCCGCGCACACCGGGTCTTCGAGCGCTACTCGCACCTGCACGTGGAGCGGCGGACCCTGCCGCTGCAGAGCGAGGCGACCCCCCTGCAGGTGCCCTCGACGTCGATCTACTCCCACCAGGACGGGATCGTCGCCTGGCAGGCGTGCCTGGACCGGCTCTCGCCGCACGCGGAGAACATCGCCGTCCACGCCAGCCACCTGGGCATGGGCCACAACCCGGCGGTCATCTACGCGGTGGCCGACCGGCTCGCCCAGCCCGAGGGCACCTGGCGCCCGTTCCGCTCCCCGCTGGCGCTGCGGCCGGCGTTCCCGCGCCCGGACGTCCCCGAGTTCACCTTCCGCCCGGCCGCCGCCGCCTGACGGGAGGCACCCGGCTCCCCGACCGGTCGTCCTCCGTGGTCTCCGGGCGCCCGTGACCACGACGGCCGACCACTCGACGGGACGGGTCACGCCCGGGATCGCGTCCCCACGACGCGGACCCCGAGCCAGACGAGCGCGGCCAGCAGTCCCACGGCGACCACCGCCGCGGTGACCCGCCACTCCACGAGGGAACGGGGCTGCCACCAGACGGTCACCGCGACGAGGACGTCGACGACCGCGACGAGCAGGAGGCCCACCCGCCAGACCCGGAAGCTGCTCAGCGAACCCAGCCGGGGCGGGCGCACGGCCACGAGGCGGGCCGCCTGCGACCCCCGGTCGGCGATGGGGCGCAGGCCGAGCTCGGCCTCCAGGCGCAGCATCTCCGCGCGGTCCAGGTCGGAGTGGTACCGGTGGCGACCCATCAGCTGCCAGGCCAGAACCGTGATCAGCACCCCCACGGCGCAGGCGACGGTCGTCGGCCACGGTTCGCGGTCGGGGTCCAGGGCCGTGCCGAGCAGGACGGCCTGGGCGGTGAGCGCGAGGGCCGGGACCAGCCACGGCACCGCGTCGCTCTGGCTGCTGCGCGCCACGAGCTGCTCGTAGGTGAACAGCTCCCGGGCGTACTGGTCCCTCCAGGCGGGCGGCTCCGTCACGCCGACCACCATGGCGCAGACCGGCAGTCCGCCGGCGTCCCGCGACGACGGCTCCGCCGATCCTGCTCCGCAGAGGTGGGCGCGGCCGGGATCGAACCGGCGACCGCTCGCTTGTAAGGCGAGAGCTCTCCCGCTGAGCTACGCGCCCCGCTCGCCCAGACTAGGCGGCGAGCCTGGCGACGGCGTCCTTCCAGCCGGACTGCTCGCGCGCGTCACCGGGCGAGTTGACCTCGGCGAAAGCGATCTTCCCCTCGGCGTCGACCAGGAACGTGCCGCGCAGCGCCATGCCGGCCTTGTCGTTGAACACGCCGTAGGCCTGCGCGGTCGCGCCGTGCGGCCAGAAGTCCGACAGCAGCGGGAAGTCCAGGCCCTCCTGCGCCTTGAACGCCTTGAGGCTGAACACCGGGTCGGTGCTGATCGCGAGCACCGTCACGCCGGCGCCGGTGTAGGTGGCGATCTCGTCGCGCAGCTGGCACAGCTCACCGGTGCAGATGCCGGAGAAGGCGAACGGGTAGAAGACGACCAGCACCGGCCGGCCCCGCAGCTCGGCGAGGGAGACGACCTGGCGGTCCTGGTCGGGCAGGCTGAAGTCGGGCGCGACGTCGCCGACGGAGAGGCTCATGCGCCCGATCGTGCCCCACGAGGTGAGGTGCTGGAACGGCCCCCTCGCAGGGCCCCGCC
This sequence comes from Geodermatophilus sp. SYSU D00814, assembly GCF_054050055.1. Lineage (NCBI taxonomy): Bacteria > Bacillati > Actinomycetota > Actinomycetes > Geodermatophilales > Geodermatophilaceae > Geodermatophilus > Geodermatophilus sp. SYSU D00814. The sequence continues at coordinate 89,351 of NZ_JBJGYP010000011.1, read as the reverse complement.
CCGAGCTCGCGAGGGGTGGGGGGCGAGGGGGTCCTTCACCGGCGGGTGCGGGCCGTCTTCGGGGTGACCAGCCGGATGCCCGACCAGTCCTTGGCCGCGGAGATGCTGCTGGTCTGCGCGAGGCCGGCGGTGGGCGCGGCCTCGGTGACGTCGCCGGGCTCGACGTGGCCGGGGCGCCCGGACTTGGGCACCAGCAGCCAGACGACGCCGTCGTCGGCCAGCGAGGCGATCGCGTCGACCAGCGCGTCGACGAGGTCGCCGTCGTCCTCGCGCCACCACAGCAGGACGACGTCGGCCACCTCGTCGGTGTCCTCGTCGACCATGTCGCTGCCGCAGGCCTCCATGATGGAGTCGCGCAGGTCCTCGTCGGCGTCCTCGTCCCAGCCGAGCTCCTGCACGACCATGCCCGGCTTGATGCCCAGCCGGGCCGCCATGCTGGCGCTGCCCGAGTCGACGCTCATCCCTGCTGTTCCTCCGGTGCTCCGTGGGGTGCCGGCCGGGAGACGGCGGGCACGCGACGCCGGCTCTCCGGCGCGGGGGGACGGCACGGGCCGACGGCGGACACGACCGGCGGGGAGGGCACCCGCAGCCTGGTCATGTCACCCCCCTCGAACCCGGACGTGCGGCGCCGACGGCGTCGGTCCGCGTGGGCAGGAGCGTAGGGCATGCCTGGTCAGGCGCAAGCGGTCCGCGGGTGGGCGCGCGGGCCCTCCGTGCGCCCGCGCGGGGATCGACCTGGGCTCCTCGCGTGACGCCGGGGCGCCGGACGCGAGACGATGGGGGCATGAGCTCACCGCAGCAGGGTGGCGACCCCACCCGCGACGCCGGCCAGCCCCGCGCGGTCATCACCGACGGGCTCCCCAGTCAGCTGGTCGACACCGATCCCGACGAGACCCAGGAGTGGGTGGAGTCGCTCGACAGCGTCGTCGAGCACGCAGGCCGCGGGCGCGCCCGCTACCTCATGCTCAAGATGCTGCAGCGCAGCCGTGAGCAGCAGGTCGGCGTCCCGGCCCTCCGCAGCACCGACTACATCAACACGATCCCGCCCGAGCGCGAGCCGTACTTCCCCGGCGACGAGGACACCGAGCGGCGGATCCGCGCCTACATCCGGTGGAACGCCGCGATCATGGTCCACCGCGCGCAGCGGCCGGGGATCGCCGTCGGCGGCCACATCTCCTCCTACGCGTCGTCGGCCTCGCTCTACGAGGTCGGCTTCAACCACTTCTTCCGCGGCAAGGACCACCCCGGCGGCGGCGACCAGATCTGGTTCCAGGGGCACGCCTCCCCCGGCATCTACGCCCGCGCCTACCTCGAGGGTCGGCTCAGCGAGCACCAGCTCGACGGCTTCCGGCAGGAGGTCAGCCACCCCGGGGGCGGGTTGTCGTCCTACCCCCACCCGCGGCTGATGCCGGACTTCTGGGAGTTCCCCAGCGTCTCCATGGGCCTGGGCCCGATGAACGCGATCTACCAGGCGCGCTTCAACCGCTACCTGCACAGCCGCGGCATCAAGGACACCTCCGACCAGCACGTCTGGGCCTTCCTCGGCGACGGCGAGATGGACGAGCCGGAGTCGCTGGGCCTGATCGGCCTGGCCGCCCGCGAGGAGCTGGACAACCTCACCTTCGTCGTCAACTGCAACCTGCAGCGCCTCGACGGCCCGGTGCGCGGCAACGGCAAGGTCATCCAGGAGCTGGAGTCCTTCTTCCGCGGCGCCGGCTGGAACGTCATCAAGGTGATCTGGGGCCGGGAGTGGGACCGGCTGCTGGCCGCCGACCGCGACGGCGCGCTGGTCAACCTGATGAACTCCACGCCCGACGGCGACTACCAGACCTACAAGGCCGAGGACGGCGCCTACGTGCGCGAGCACTTCTTCGGCCGCGACCCGCGCACCCGCAGGCTCGTGGAGAACATGAGCGACAAGGAGGTCTGGGACCTCTCCCGCGGCGGGCACGACTACCGCAAGGTCTACGCGGCGTTCAAGGCGGCGGTGGAGCACAAGGGCCAGCCGACGGTCATCCTCGCCAAGACCATCAAGGGCTGGACGCTGGGCAGCCACTTCGAGGGCCGCAACTCCACCCACCAGATGAAGAAGCTGACCGCCGAGGACCTCGCCGCCTTCCGCGACCGGCTCTACCTGCCCATCCCCGACGAGGCGCTGGACAAGACCCTGCCGCCCTACTACAAGCCCGAGCCGGACTCCGACGAGATGCAGTACATGCTCGAGCGGCGGCGGGCCCTGGGTGGTGCGGTGCCGCGGCGGCGGGCGGAGTTCAAGACCCTCAAGGCGCCCGACGACAAGGCCCTCGACGTCCTGCGGCGCGGCTCGGGCAAGCAGGAGGTGGCGACGACGATGGCGTTCGTCCGCCTGCTCAAGGAGCTGCTCAAGGACAAGGAGCTCGGCCCGCGCTTCGTGCCGATCATCCCCGACGAGGCCCGCACCTTCGGGATGGACTCCCTCTTCCCGTCGCAGAAGATCTACAACCCGGGCGGGCAGCGCTACACCTCGGTCGACCGCGAGCTGATGCTGGCCTACAAGGAGTCCGAGCAGGGCCAGATCCTGCACGAGGGCATCAACGAGGCCGGGTCCACGGCGTCGTTCACCGCCGCCGGCACCTCGTACGCCACGCACGGCGAGCCGATGATCCCGATCTACATCTTCTACTCGATGTTCGGGTTCCAGCGGACCGGCGACTCGTTCTGGGCGGCCTCGGACCAGATGACCCGCGGCTTCGTCCTGGGCGCGACCGCCGGGCGGACGACGCTCAACGGCGAGGGCCTGCAGCACGAGGACGGCCACTCGCTGCTGCTGGCGCACACCAACCCGGCGGTGGTGTCCTACGACCCGGCGTTCTCCTACGAGGTCGGGCACATCACCCGCGACGCGCTGGTCCGCATGTACGGCGAGGACCCGGGTGCGCCGCTGGGCGGGCACCGCAGCCCCGACGTCATGTACTACCTGACCGTCTACAACGAGCCCTACAACCAGCCGGCCGAGCCCGAGGGCCTCGACGTGCAGGGCCTGCTGGCCGGCATGTACCTGTACGCGCCCGGCCACGGCGAGGGCCCCCGGGCGCAGGTGCTGGCCAGCGGGGTGGCGGTGCCGTGGGCGCTGCGCGCGCAGGAGCTGCTGCGCGAGGACTGGGGCGTGTCGGCCGACGTGTGGTCGGTGACCTCCTGGACCGAGCTGCGCCGCCAGGCCGACGAGGTCAGCGAGCGCAACTTCCTGCACCCGGAGGAGGAGCCGCAGGTCCCCTACGTGACCCAGCGGCTGCAGGGCGCCGACGGCCCCGTCGTCGCGGTCTCGGACTGGATGCGGTCGGTGCCCGACCTCATCGCGCCCTACGTCCCCGGCGGGATGGCGACGCTGGGCACCGACGGGTTCGGCCTGTCCGACACCCGCCCGGCGCTGCGGCGGCACTTCCACGTCGACGCCGAGTCGATCGTCGTCCGCACCCTCGGCGCGCTGGCCGACCGCGGCGAGATCGACCGCGCGAAGGTGCGCGAGGCGGTGGAGCGGTACCGCGTCCGCGACGTGCAGGCCGCGCCCGCCGACGAGCGCTCGGACCCCAGCCCCGCCACCTGACGAAGGACCCCCGTGCCCCCCACCACTCGCGAGCTCGCGGCGGGGCCCTGCACGGGGGCCGCTGACGGCGGCCGCCGCGAGGTGGCCGTCGTCGGCGGCGGGGTGGTCGGCCTGACCTGCGCCCTGGAGCTGGCCCAGGCCGGCCACCGGGTGCGGCTGCACGCCGCCGACCCACCGGAGGCGACTACCTCGGCGGTGGCCGCGGCGCTGTGGTTCCCCTACCGGGCGGCGCCGGCCGACGCGGTGCTGCGCTGGGGTGCGGTCTCCCGCACCGCCTTCACCGCGCTCGCCGGCAACCCGGTCACGGGGGTGACCCTGCGGCCGGGCACCGTGGTGCACCGCACGCCCGAGCCGGACCCGTGGTGGGCACCGGGCGTGCCCGGCGTCCGCCCGGCGACCCCGGCGGAGCTCCCGCCCGGGGTCACCGCCGGCACCCGCTGCACGCTGCCGGTGGTCGACACCGGCCGCTACCTGCCCTGGCTGGCCGACGTCGCCCGCTCCGCCGGGGTGGAGGTCGTCCGCGAGCGGGTCGCTCGGCTCGAGGACGTGCCCGGCGACGCGGTCGTCGTGGCCGCGGGGCTGGCCTCGGGCCCGCTCCTCGGCGACGACACCGGCGTCCCGGTGCAGGGGCAGGTGGTGCGCCTCGCCGACCCGGGCCTCACCGGCTGGGTGCTCGACGAGGACGGGCCCGCAGGGCTGACCTACGTGGTGCCCCGCGGGCGCGACGTCGTCTGCGGCGGCACCGCCGTCGAGGGCGCCACGGGCACCGACCCCGACCCCGACGTCGAGGCCGCCGTCCTCGCGCGGGCCCGGGCGCTGGTGCCGGAGCTGCGCGACGCGCCGGTGCTGTCCCGGGCGGTCGGGCTGCGGCCCGGCCGGCCCACCGTGCGGCTCGAGCGGATCGAGCGGGCGGGCCGGCCGGTCGTGGCCTGCTACGGCCACGGCGGCGCGGGGATCACCCTCTCCTGGGGCTGCGCGGCCGACGTCGTCGCGCTGGTCTGAGCGCCCGTCAGCCGCGGTCGCGGTGGCGGCGCAGCACGTCGGCGTAGACGCGGCCGCTGTCCTTCACCGTCCGCCGCTGGGTGTCGTAGTCCACGTGCACCAGGCCGAAGCGCTGCCCGTAGCCGCGGGCCCACTCGAAGTTGTCCAGCAGCGACCAGGCGAAGTAGCCGCGGACCGGCGCGCCCCGCTCGATCGCCGAGCCCACGGCGGCCAGGTGGCGCAGCAGGAAGTCGACCCGCTGCGGGTCGCGCACCGCGCCCTCGGCGTCGACCTCGTCGTCCCAGGCCGAGCCGTTCTCCGTGACCACCAGCGGCAGGCCCGGCGCCTTCTCCCCGAGCCACAGCAGCAGGTCGGTGAACGCCCCGGGGCTGATGCCCCAGCCCATGGTGGTCGTCGGCCCCTCGGGATCGAGCTCGACGACCCGCTCGCCGCCGATGAAGGACGTGGGCGGCTTGTCGGCCGGCCGCTCCCCGGCCCGCACGGTCTCCTCGAAGTAGTAGTTCACGCCCAGCCAGTCCAACGGCGCGGCGATGGCCTGCAGGTCGCCGTCCTGCACCGGCAGCGGCGCACCGGCGGCGGCGAGGTCCTCGACCACGTCGGCGGGGTAGGCGCCGGAGACGACCGGCTCGAGGAACATGCGGTTCTGCTGGCCGTCGAGGCGGCGGGCGGCGTCGCGGTCGGCGGGCGAGTCGGTGGCCGGGTGCATCGGGGTGAAGTTGAGCGTGATGCCCAGCGAGCCGACGCCGGCCTCGCGCAGCCGGCCCGCGGCCAGGCCGTGCCCGAGCAGCAGGTGGTGCACGGCGCGGGAGGCCGCGACCGGGTCCTGCACGCCGGGGGCGTGCACCCCGGCCATGTGGCCGAGCAGGGAGCTGACCATCGGCTCGTTGAGCGTCGACCAGTGCCGCACCCGGTCCCCGAGCGCGTCGACGACGACGGCGGCGTAGTCGGCGAAGCGGGCGGCGGTGTCCCGGTCGGTCCAGCCGCCGCGGTCCTGCAGCGCCTGCGGCAGGTCCCAGTGGTACAGCGTCAGCCACGGGTCGATGCCCGCGCCGAGCAGCTCGTCGACCAGCCGCCGGTAGAAGTCCAGCCCGCGCTGCTCCACCCGCCCGGCGCCCTCGGGGAGCACCCGCGGCCACGCCACCGAGAACCGGTACGCCGACAGCCCCAGGTCGCCCATCAGCGCCACGTCGTCGCGGTACCGGTGGTAGTGGTCGCAGGCGACGTCGCCGGTGTCGCCGCGCTCGACGCGGCCCGGGGTGTGGCTGAAGGTGTCCCAGATCGACGGCCCCCGGCCGTCCTCGTGCACCGCGCCCTCGATCTGGTAGGCCGCGGTGGCGGCACCGAAGACGAAGCCGGGCGGGAAGGTCAGGCCGGCGAGGAGGTCCTCGCGGCCGTCACTGGTGGTCATGGAAGCGGTGCTCCTCGCGAGGACGGGGGAAGGGGGCGGCGCGGGCAGTGTGCCCGACGCCTCTCCGGGCGCCGCGGCGAGGGGAGGGTGCGTCCGTCCGCGAGGCACGACCCGGGTCGGAATAGCACACGACCCGGGTATGAGGTCACACCCGCCTCTGTCGTGTCGCTGGCCCCATTCGTCACTTCTCCCCATCGTTGCGGTGCGCACCCGGGCCCTCGGGCGCGTCCCCACCGGGAGGACACATGCAGCACCCGTGCACAGCCGGACCCCTGCGGACACCGGGCCTCACCCGCGGGCTGACGATCACCGCGTCGGCCGTCCTCGCCTTCACCGCCCTGCCGGCCGGCCTCGCCGCCGCCGACGGGGGCGGGGGCTCGGGCGGAGGCGACACCTGGGTCGTCCACGAGGGCGAGTCCATCCAGGCGGCCGTCGACGCGGCGCAGTCCGGCGACACGATCAGGATCGAGGCGGGCGAGTACCACGAGGCCGTCTGCGTCGCCGGCAAGGGCCTGACCATCGTCGGCGCCGGGCGCGGAGACGACGGCACCCGCATCGTCTGGGACGAGTGGACGACCCCCGACCAGCTGCCGGACGTGGCGTCGACCTCCTGCTGGGAGGCCCAGAACGAGGCCGACCCGGAGTCCGACCCCGACACGCTCGCCGACGACGTCTCCGGCCTGTTCTTCCTGAACCCGGACGGGCCGGTCCGGGTGCGCGACCTGTCCACCTGGAACCACCCGGCCAACGGCATCGCCGCCTGGGGCGCCGACGGCTTCCGGGTGCGCAAGACCGCAGGGCACGCCCACGAGCGCTTCGGCATCCTCGCCGCCGACTCCACCCACACGCGGATCTCCCGGAACATCCTGCAGGGGCTCGACCGCGGCACGCCCGAGTCGCCCAACAGCGGCACGGCCGGCATCGGGATCACCGACTCCGACCTGTCCTACGCCGACGTCGTGGCCAACGACGTCCAGGGCTACAACCTGGGCATCTTCGCCCGGGAGTCCCGCAGCGGCGCCATCCGGAACAACTACGTGGCCGGCAACTGCGTCGGCGTCCTCGTCTTCGACGACGCCCTCACCGAGATCCCCGACGCCACGCGGCAGGTCGAGGGCGGCGACTGGCAGATCGAGCACAACGAGGTGACCGGCAACGACCGGTTCTGCCTCGCCGGCGTCGGCGACGTCGAGGCGTCGCTGCGCGTCTCCGGGACCGGCGTGGGCGTGGTGAACGCGGACTCGGTGTCGGTGAAGCGGAACCAGATCCACGACAACGTCCCGTCGGTGGACCCCGCGTCGCTGCAGTTCCCCGCCGGCGGGGTCGTCCTCGTGACGCTGCCGCCGTTCAACAACCCGCTCGGCATCGACCCCGGTCCCGCCGACGACATCCAGGTCGTCCAGAACACGATCACCGGCAACGTCCCCGTCGACGTCCTGCTGAGCGCCACGGGCTTCGGCCCGCTGGGGGACGTGGGCGACGTCGAGTTCGAGGACAACACCTGCAACGCCAGCGTCCCGCCGGAGCTCTGCGCTCCCTGACCCACCGGGGCCGGGGCCCTCTCGCCGGAGGGCCCCGGTCAGGTGGCCCAGGCGGGGCGGGCGGCGTCGACCTGCCAGACGACGACCGTCCCCCCGCCGGGACGCAGCACGACGCCGTCGGGCACCGCCGCGCCGTCGTCGTCCGGGCCCAGCCACAGCCGGGCGTCGGGGCGGCCGAGGTCGACCCAGCCGCGCGGCGCCGGCCGCACCTCGTGGGCCGGCGCCGCGCCCGGGTCGGCCGCCCGGAGGTGGCTCTGCAGCACCCGCGCGCCCGCGGGTCCGGCGACCTCGTCGTGGTCGAGGCCGCGCCCGGCGCGCAGCACGCCGACGTCCCCGGCGCCCAGCTCCGCGCCGTCCCCCCAGCGGTGGGTGAGCGACCCGGCCAGCACGACCACCACGACGTCGACGGCGCGGTGCGCGTGCACCCCGTAGCCGGCACCGGGCCGGAGCCGGTCGAGGGTGACCCGCAGCAGCGGGCCCAGCGAGCCGTCGCCCGGCTCGAGGAGGGTCTGCCCCACGGGCCCGGTCACGCGCGGACCCCCTCCGCCGTGCGCTCCGGCAGCGCGCCGGCCCCGCCCGGCAGCCCGCCGAGCACCCACGCCACGGCCAGCGACCACGCCACCCCCAGCGCCAGCCCGCCGACGACGTCGGAGGGGTAGTGCACGCCCAGCCACACGCGGGTGAGGCCGACCAGCACGGCCAGCGCCACCCCGGCCGCCACCGCCGTCCGGCGCCCGCCCGCGGTCAGCCTCGGCCAGGCGAGGACGAGCGCGACGGTGACCAGCGTGGCGATGCCGGAGGAGTGCCCGCTGGGGTAGCTCAGCCCCTCGTAGTGCAGGCCGCCGTTCTCGTACGCCGGGCGGGCGCGGCCGGCGAGGTCCTTGAGCGCGGTCGTGAGCGGGCCGACGCCGGTGATCGCCACGACCACCCACAGCACGGTGCGCCACGCCCGCCGCCCGACCAGCCAGACCAGCACCGGCAGGAACACCAGCACGCGGAACCAGGTCACGCCCGGGGTGGTGAGGACCTCCAGCAGCCCGCCGACGAGCGGGGAGCGGTCGTCGCCGGCGTACAGCGCGCGGCTGACCGCGTCGTCGAGGCGCACCTGCGGGGGGAGGTCGGTGACCACACCGGCGCCGAGCACGCCCAGCACGGCCAGCCCGCCCCCGATCGCGGTCAGGACCCGGCGGGTGGCGGAGGGCAGCACTCCCCCACTCTCCCCGACGCCGCCGGCCGTGACACGCTGGCCGCCGTGGTCGACCGGGGACACGACCGCCCACCGTCCGCCGAGACGCTGCGGCGGCTGGAGCGCGCCTCCGGGGCCATCGCCACCCGCGCCGTCGCCCGGATGGACGACGACCTGCCCTGGTTCCGCACCATGCCCGCCGACCAGCGCTCGTGGGTCATGCTCGTCGCCCAGGCCGGCATCGCCTCGCTGGTGGAGTGGTGCCGCAACCCCGGCCGTCCGCCGCGGCTGACCGGCGAGGTGTTCGGCGCCGCCCCGCGCGACCTGGTCCGCGCGGTGCCGCTCAAGCAGACCGTCGACCTGGTCAAGCTCACCGTCGAGGTGATGGACGACCACGTCGAGTCGGTGGCCGAGCCCGGCGACGTCGTGGCGCTGCGCGTGGCGGTGCTGCAGTTCAGCCGCGAGGTCGCCTTCGCCACCGCGCACGTCTACGCGAGCTTCGCCGAGAACCGCGGCGCCTGGGACGCCCGGCTGGAGGCGCTCGTCGTCGACGCCCTGGTCCGCGGCGAGCGCAGCGAGGAGCTGCCCGGCCGCGCCGCGGCGCTGGGCTGGGCCGGGACCGCGCCGGTCACCGTGCTGGTCGGCGCCGCCCCGGCCGACGGCGACACGCACGCCGCCGTCCGCCGGGCCGCCCGCTCCCAGGGCTGCGAGGTGCTCGTCGGGGTGCACGCCGAGCAGCTGGTCGTCGTCCTCGGCGGCGCCGACGACGTGGCCGCGGCCGCCCGCCGGGTGGGCGAGGAGTTCGCGCCGGGCCCGGTCGTGCTCGGCCCCGTCGTCGACCGGCTCAGCGCCGCCGGCGGGTCGGCCGCCGCCGCGCTCGCCGGGCTGCGGGCCGCCCGCGCCTGGCCCGGTGCGCCGCGGCCGGTCGCCGCCGACGCCCTGCTGCCCGAGCGCGCGCTCGACGGCGACCCGCTGGCCCGCGCCGCGCTGGCCGAGCGGCTGGTGCTGCCGTTGCGCGAGGCCGGCGGCGAGGTGCTGGAGACGGTGCGCGCGGTGCTCGCCGGCGGCGGCAACCTGGAGGCCAGCGCGCGGGCGCTGTTCGTGCACCCGAACACCGTCCGGTACCGGCTCAAGCGGGCCGCGGAGCTGACCGGGCAGGTGGTCACCGACCCCCGCGGCGCCTGGACGCTGCAGGTCGCCCTCGCGCTCGCCGACCTCGACGGCGGCCGCGGCCTCTGGCGCTGACACCCGGGCACTTCCGCGGAAGTGCCCGGGCGGGCAGTGTGGTCCCCACCACGGAAACGGCCTCCGGAGGGCATCTGGGCCGTCGCTCTTGTAGGAACCCTCCAAAGGGTTCCGGTCCGCTTTCGTGGCGGCTGCGCGCGCGAGGGGCCCGGACGTCTGACACGGTGAGGAGGTGCTGGCCGTCCTCGCCCCCGGACAGGGTGCCCAGAAACCCGGGATGCTCACCCCCTGGCTGGAGCTCCCAGGAGCCGAGCCCTTCTTCCGCTGGGCCGGCGCGATCGCCGACGCCGACCTGCTGACCCTCGGCACCACCGGCGACGCCGAGGCGATCCGCGACACCGCGGTCACCCAGCCGCTCGTGGTGGCGATGAGCCTGTTCGTCGCCCGCGAGCTCGGCGGCCTGCCCGGCCCGGTCGCGCACTCGCCGCACACCGGCCGCGACGTCGTCATCACCGGGCACAGCGTCGGCGAGCTCACCGCCGCCGCGCTGGCCGGCGTCCTGTCGGTCGAGGCGGCGATCGCGCTGACCGCCGTCCGCGGCCGGGCGATGGCCCGGGCCTGCGCGCTCACCCCGACCGGCATGTCCGCCGTGCTCGGCGGCGAGCCCGGCGAGCTCGAGGCCGCCCTGGCGGAGCGCGGGCTGGTGGCCGCCAACCTCAACGGGGGCGGGCAGGTCGTCGTCGCCGGGCCGCTGGAGGGGCTGGCCGCGCTCAAGGCCGAGCCGCCGGCGAAGGCGCGGGTGGTGCCGCTGTCGGTGGCCGGCGCCTTCCACACCGCCTACATGGCCCCCGCCCGCGAGGAGCTCGAGGTGCTGGTCGGCGGGCTGCGGCCGGCCGACCCCAGCCGGCTGCTGCTGTCCAACGCCGACGGCGCGGCCGTCGACTCCGGCGCCGAGGCGCTGTCCCGCCTGGTCAGCCAGGTGACCAGCCCGGTGCGCTTCGACGCGTGCCTGGCCACCATGCGCGACCTCGGCGTCACCGCCGCGATCGAGCTGCCCCCCGCCGGCGCCCTGGCCGGCCTGGCCAAGCGCGAGTGGAAGGACGCCGGCGTCGAGGTGCTGGCGCTGGCCGGCCCCGGCGACCTCGACCGCGCCCGCGCCCTCATCGACGCCGCCCGCGGCCGGCCCGAGGCCGAGCACCGGCCCGACTGGCGGGTCGTCGTCGCCCCCGTCCGCGGCACCGTCAGCCCCGCCGACGTCGCCGAGGGCACCCGGCTGGCCGCCGGCACCCCGCTCGGCTGCATCCGCAGCCGCCGCGAGGAGGTCAACGTCTCCGCCGGCTACGACGGCGTCCTCGCCGAGTGGCTGGTGCAGGACGGCGACCTCGTCGACGCCGGCACCCCCCTCGCCCGACTCTTCCCGGAGGTCCCCGCGTGAGCATCCGCCTGGCAGCCGGCGCCCCCGGCGCCCGCGTCCTGGGACTCGGGGCCTACCGCCCGCGGCGGCGGGTCACCAACGACGAGCTCGCCCAGGTGATGGACACCAACGACGAGTGGATCCGGACCCGGGTCGGCATCGAGGAGCGCCGCTGGGCCGACGAGGACGAGACGCTGGTCGAGATGTCCGTCGCCGCCGGCGGCAAGGCGCTGGCCGCCAGCGGCCTGGACCCCGACGAGGTCGACCTGGTGGTGCTGGCCAGCGCCAGCCTCACCCACCCCATCCCCGGCATCGGCCCGCAGGTGGCCCACCGGCTGGGCATCCCGCGCCCCGGCGCCTTCGACCTCAACGCCGGCTGCGCCGGGTTCTGCTACGCGCTGGAGGTCGCCTCGTCGGCCATCCGCATCGGCTCGGCCCGCAACGCGCTCGTCGTCGGCGTGGAGCGGCTCACCGACGTCGTCGACAAGACCGACCGCTCCACCGCGGTGATCTTCGCCGACGGCGCCGGGGCGGCCGTGCTGGGCGCCGCCGAGGAGCCCGGCATCGGCCCGGTCGCCTGGGGCAGCGACGGCGACCAGTACTCCGCGATCGAGATCGCGGCCGGCACCGGCACGATGACGATGGCCGGGCAGGCGGTCTACCGCTGGGCCACCACGCGGCTCACCGAGACGCTGGAGCAGGCGATGGAGGCCGCCGGCGTGGGCCCCAAGGACATCGCCGTGTTCGCCCCGCACCAGGCCAACCTGCGCATCGTGGAGTCGATGACCAAGCGGCTGGGCCTGGGCCCCGACGTGGTCGTCGCCCGCGACATCGTGCGGTCGGGCAACACGTCGGCGGCGTCGATCCCGCTGGCGCTGACCGCGCTGCTGGAGTCCGGCGAGGCGAAGAGCGGTGATCTGGCGCTCGTCCTGGGGTACGGAGCGGGCCTGACCTTCGCCGGCCAGGTGCTCACCCTGCCCTGAGCCGCCCCACAGATCCCCGGACCCCCCGGGACCGACGGCGGGATCCCCCCGCCCCCACCGAGAGAGAGGACCCCCGCGTGAGCGAGGACATCCAGGCAGGTCTGGCCGAGATCCTGGAGGAGGTCGCCGGGGTCACCCCCGCCGACGCCACCCCGGAGAAGTCGTTCACCGAGGACCTCGACGTCGACTCGCTGTCGATGGTCGAGATCGCCACCGCCGTCGAGGACAAGTTCGGCGTGGCCATCCCCGACGACGAGCTCGGCAACATCAAGACCGTCGGCGACGCGATCAGCTACATCCAGAAGAACCAGGGCTGACGCCGGTCCCCCGGCCGCCCGCGCCCGCACGCCCCAGGAGAGGACCCGTCATGAGTTCGCACGACGACGTCGTCGTCACCGGCCTCGGAGCCACCACGCCGCTGGGTGGCGACGTCGCCAGCACCTGGGACGCGCTGCTGGCCGGACGGTCGGGGGTCCGCCGGCTCACCGACGACTGGGTGCAGCAGTTCCCCGCCCAGCTCGCCGCGACCCTGGCCACCGACCCCGCCGAGCAGATCGACCGCGTCCGCGCGCGCCGGCTCGACCGCAGCCAGCAGGTCGCGGTCATCGCCGCCGAGGAGGCCTGGGCCGCCTCGGGCGCCGCCGACGCCGGCGTCGCCCCCGAGCGCATCGCCGTCGTCTTCGGCACCGGCATCGGCGGGGCGATGACCCTGCTCGGCCAGGACGACGTGCTGGAGGCCAAGGGCCCCAAGCGGGTCTCGCCCTTCACCATCCCCATGCTCATGCCCAACGGCCCGGCCGCGGCCGTGGGCCTGGCCGTCGGCGCCCGCGGCGGCGTGCACGCCCCGGTCAGCGCCTGCGCCTCCGGCGCCGAGGCGATCCGCTGGGGGCTGGACCTGCTGCGCCTCGACCGCGCCGACGTCGTCCTGGTCGGCGGCGCGGAGGCGGTCGTGCACCCGCTGCCCATGGCCGGGTTCGCCGCGATGCGCGCCATGAGCACGCGCAACGACGAGCCCGAGCGCGCCTCGCGGCCGTTCGACAAGGGCCGCGACGGGTTCGTCCTCGGTGAGGGCGCCGCCGCGCTCGTGCTCGAGCGCGCCGACTCCGCCCGTGCCCGCGGCGCCACGCTGCACGCCCGGCTCGCCGGGGCCGGGGCCACCGCCGACGGCTACGACCTCGTCGCGCCGCACCCCGAGGGTGAGGGCGCGGCCCGCGCCATCGGCGCCGCCCTGCGCGACGCCGGCCTCTCCCCCGCCGACATCGGCCACGTCAACGCGCACGCCACCTCGACGCCGGTCGGCGACACCGCCGAGGCCTCCGCGATCCGCAGCGCGGTCGGCGAGCACACGCTGGTGTCGGCGACCAAGAGCCAGACCGGCCACCTGCTCGGTGCCGCGGGCGCCCTGGAGTCGGTGTTCACCGTCCTGGCGCTGCGCGACCAGGTGGTGCCCGCGACGGCCAACCTCGACGACCCCGACGACGACGCCGCCGTCCAGGCGCTCGACATCGTGCGCCGCGAGCCGCGCAAGGCCACCCTCACCGCCGCGGTGAACGACTCCTTCGGTTTCGGCGGGCACAACCTGGCGCTGGTCTTCACCACCGTCTGAGCAAGGACCCCGCTGCCCCCCGCCACTCGCTCCGCTCGCGGCGGGCCCCTGCAGCGGGGCCGTTCCAGCACCTCACCCGGCCTAGCGGGGCCGGACCTCGACCGCCGGCCCCGCGCCGGCCTCTGGAGACCCCTGGTGACCACGCTGCACGCCGTCCCGACGCTGCCCAGCCCCGACCCGCGCGACCCCGAGGACCGCCTGCAACGCCTCCTCGACGACGGGTCCCTGGACCTGCTCGCCCCGCGCGACACCTCCGGCGTCCTGGCCGCCCGCGGCACCGTGGAGGGGTCCCCGGTCATCGCGTTCTGCACCGACGCGACGGTCATGGGCGGGGCGATGGGCGCCGACGGGTGCCGGCACGTCGTGGACGCGATCGACACCGCGCTGCGGGAGCGGGTGCCGGTCGTGGGCGTGTGGCACTCCGGCGGCGCCCGGCTGGCCGAGGGCGTCACCGCGCTGCACGCCGTCGGCGAGGTGTTCGCCGCCATGGTCCGCGCCTCCGGGCGGATCCCGCAGGTCTCGGTCGTCCTCGGGCCCGCCGCGGGCGGCGCCGCCTACGGCCCGGCGCTCACCGACCTGGTGGTCATGGGCCCGGCCGGGCGGGTGTTCGTCACCGGCCCCGACGTCGTCCGCTCCGTCACCGGCGAGGACGTCGACATGGAGAGCCTCGGCGGCCCCGACACCCACGGCCGCCGCAGCGGCGTCGTCCACGTGGTCACCGACTCCGAGGCGGCGGCGCTGGACACCGCCCGCCAGGCCGTCGGCCTGCTGGCCGCGCAGGGCTCGTTCGGCCCGGGCGCGCTCGGGCCCGGCACCGACCTGCGCGCGCTGCTGCCCGAGCGGGCCAACCGCGCCTACGACGTCCGGCCGCTGGTCGCCGCGGTGCTCGACGGGCCGGGGCTGGAACTGCACCCGCGCTGGGCACCCAACGTGGTCACCACGCTGGGCCGGCTGGCCGGGCGCACGGTGGGCGTGGTCGCCAACAACCCGCTGCGGCTGGGCGGCTGCCTGGACTCCGCGTCGGCGGAGAAGGCGGCCCGGTTCGTGCGGATGTGCGACGCGTTCGGCGTCCCGCTCGTGGTGCTCGTCGACGTCCCCGGCTACCTGCCCGGCGTGGGCCAGGAGTGGGACGGCGTGGTGCGCCGCGGCGCCAAGCTGCTGCACGCCTTCGCCGAGGCCGTGGTGCCGCGGGTGACGCTGGTGACCCGCAAGGCCTACGGCGGGGCCTACATCGCCATGAACGCCCGCTCCCTGGGCGCCACCGCGGTGTTCGCCTGGCCGGGCGCGGAGGTGGCCGTCATGGGCGCCAAGGCCGCCGTCGGGATCCTGCACCGCAAGAAGCTCGCCGCGGTGCCGCCGGGCGAGCGGGAGGCGCTGCACGCCCGGCTGGCCGAGGAGCACGAGCGGATCGCCGGCGGGGTGGACCGCGCGCTGTCGATCGGCGTCGTCGACGAGGTGGTCGAGCCCTCGCGCACCCGCCGGCGGCTGGTGGAGGCGCTGACCGCCGCCCCGGCCGGCCGCGGGGCGCACGGCAACATCCCGCTCTGACCGGAGGACGGGTCGTCCGGACGCGGAGAGGCCCGCCACCGCTGCAGCGGTGACGGGCCTCTCGAGAGGTCGTCCGGACGCCGCTTCCCCGACGGCGTCCGGACGACCTGGCCAGGAGCCTACGACGGCGGGCCGGGGAGCCTCACGTCGTGTGCCTCAATCGTGACCGGGGGACCTCGGAGGACACCTCAGACGACCTGGTGCAGCCAGGTCGTCTGGCTGCCGTCGCCGGCGTACCGGTAGACCTCCAGGTCGGCGTCCCACGCCGCGCCGAGGAGCTGGTCGACCCCGTGGCGGAACGCCTCGACCGACGTGGCGGTCGCCGCGAGGGTGCGCAGCTGCTGCTCGGTGACGACGAGGTCGCCGTTGGCACTCGTCGGCGCCCGGTAGACCCCGTGCCCGGGCACGTAGGACATCCGCTCGCCGTCGTTGCCGTGGCTGGCCTCCTCGGTCACCTCGAAGCGCAGCATCGGCCACGCGCGCAGCGCGGCGACCAGCTTGGCGCCCGTCCCGGGAGCACCGGTCCAGGCCACCTCGGCACGGTAGGCACCGTGCGCCGCGGGCTGCTCGGCCCACGACAGGGAGACCGGCGCGCCGACGACGCGCTCGAGCGCCCACTCGACGTGCTGGCAGAGCGCCTTCGGGCAGGAGTGCACGAAGACGACACCCTGGGTAGACCGTCGCTGCACGAGGCACCTCCATCGACTCGATCGGTCTCGTCTTCCCCAACGGACGATCGGTTCGGTGACAGGCTGTGGTCAGCTCCGGTGGACCAGGGATCCACCGACAGTGTGCACGATGGACCACCGGTAGCGCCAGTGCGGATGCGGCGGCTGGTGCAGGTGTGACCTCCGCCGCCCCTGACGGCACGGAAGCGCTGGTCAGCGCCATACCACGGAGGTCGCGCGCCTGCCCGGCCACCCCCGGGTCGCCCTGACGGTACCCCGGGGACCCGGTCACGGGCGGTGGCGGCCGGTCGAGTCCCGTAACCCCGCCTCGGCTTCGCCTGTCACGGTGGGTCACCGCCACGCGGGCGGGACGGTCACCGTGCGAGATCGTGCACCCGGTCCCCGCCGGCCGCCTTGGCCCGGTACATGGCCGCGTCGGCGCGGTGCAGCACGTCCGCGACGGCGTCGTCGGCGTGCACCAGGGCGCAGCCGACACTGCCGGTCACGCCGCACCCGGCACCCACCTCGGCGACGGCGGCCCGCAGCCGCCCGGCCAGCGCGGCGTCGTCGCCGGGCGCCGGGCAGTCGGCGAGGACGGCGAACTCGTCCCCGCCCATGCGGGCCACGGTGTCGGTCTCGCGGACCGCCGCGCCGAGCGCCGCGGCCACCCGGCGCAGCACGGCGTCCCCCGCGGCGTGGCCGTCGCGGTCGTTGACGCCCTTGAACCCGTCGAGGTCGACGACGCAGACCACCGCCCGCTCGCCGCGGCCGGCGCGGACGACGGCCTGCGCGACGCGCTCGAGGAAGACCCGGCGGTTGGGCACACCGGTCAGGGGGTCGCTGGCGGCCAGCGCCTCCAGCGTGCGCACGAGCACGACCTGCCGGTCGTGGGCGGCCCAGTGGTTGGCGGAGGTGAAGGTGCACACGAGGGTGACGGTCACCAGGACCGTGGCCACGAACAGCGAGCGCGAGTCCAGCGGGCCGGCGACCAGCAGCGTGTAGCAGGTCGCCGTCGCCGTGCCGGTGAGCACGACGCCGGCCGGCGGGTAGGCCACCGCCATGAACGCCAGGTTGAGGAAGAACAGCACCGACAGCGGGCTGTCGGCGCCGCCGTCGAGGCGGGCGGCCACGGTGATGACGGTGGTCACCGCGGCGCTCCAGGCGTAGAAGAACACCCCGCCCCGCAGGTCGCGGAACATGCGGCGCAGAGGGAGCAGGAGCAGCACGGGCGCCCCGAGGACCACCGAGGCGGCCAGCACGAGCAGCACCGGGTGCCGGTGGCCCGGGGTGGGCGTCACCAGGGTGTAGGCCAGCGAGGCGAGGCCGGCGACCTCGCTGAGCAGCACGCCGGAGCGCACGTGGCGGATCCAGTAGCGGGCCCGCTCCTCGTCCTCGGCGAGCGGGCGGTACAGCCCGGTGCCGACCCAGCCCGGCAGCCGGCGCAGCGCCGCGCGGAGGGGCCCGGCGCCGGGGCCTCTCCCGGCTGCTGCGTCGTCCACGACGGGGTCATCGGACGGCGCCGTCCGCATCTGCAGGCGACGGACCGACACCTCCCCCTCCGGGGTGGCACGGCTCGCACCGGGAACCGCCGGCGGCTGGGTAGGGACGCCTGCGTGGACGACGACACGGCGGAGCACGAGCGCGAACGGGGACTGGCCGGTGCCGGGCGGGAGGTGGTCGGGCCGCTGGTGCTGGAGGCCTGGGACACCTTCCTCGGGCAGGCGGCCGCGGTGGACCTCGACCGGCCCACCCGGCTGCCCGGGTGGCGGGCGCACGAGATCTGCGTGCACCTCGGCGCCTGGCCCGACCACGCCGCGCTGGAGGACCTGCAGGCCTCGGCGCGGGCCGGCGGCACGGGCACCCCGCCGGACGTCGACGCCACGAACGCGCGGGTGACCGCCGCGCACCGCGACGCCCCGCGCGAGGAGGTGCTGGCGGCGCTGCGCCGCAACCGCGAGGCGACGGTGCGCTACCTCGCCGACGCGCCGGCCGGGCTCGACACCGCGCCGGCCGTGTCCACGGTGGGCCGGCTGCCGATGCTGTCGGTGGTGCTCGGCCAGGCCTACGAGCTCGCCGTCCACGGGCTGGACCTGGTGCCGCTGGGCGCTCCCCCGCCGCCGCCGTCGGTGCTGCAGGCGGGGCTGGCCGCCCTGGCGGAGGTCACCGGGGCGCTGGCGGCGGCGTCGGGCATCGCCGGCGGCGCGGCGCTGCTCACCCCCGAGGGCGGCTGGGTGTTCGCCGCGGACCCGCTGGGCTGGACGGTGCGACGGGTCGACGGCGACCGCCCGCCCGGCGCCGTCGTCGAGGCCGCCGCCGACGTGCTCCTGGAGGCCGCGTCGGGACGGGTCAACCCCGCCGCGGCGCTGGTCCGCCGGCGACTGCGGGTGCGCGACCTGCCGGAGCTGATGCGCCTGGCGCCCATCGTCGAGGCCGCGCCGGGGATCCCGGGCGGGCCGATCCTCGCGCTGGCCGCCCGCACCGTCGGGGGCGCGGGCGACCTGCTCGGCCGGCTGCGCGGCCGCCGGGGATGACGAGCTAGCAGGCGCCGCCCAGCGAGACGCCGTGCGCCTCGAGCCACGGCACCGGGTTCACCCGGCTGGCGTACAGGCCGCCCTCGTGCACCTCGAAGTGCAGGTGCGGGCCGGTCGACTGCCCCTTGTTGCCCACCGTCGCGATCTGCTGACCGGCGCTGACCACCTGGCCGGCGGACACGGTGAAGGTGTCGACGTGGCCGTAGAGGGTGATGCGACCGTCGTCGTGCTGGACGTAGACGGCCTGGCCGAAGCCGCTGGCCGGGCCGGCCTGCAGCACGACGCCGCCCTCGGGGGCGTAGACGGGGGTGCCGATCGGGGCGGCGATGTCCACGCCCTGGTGCATGGTCCCCCAGCGCGGGCCGAAGCAGGACGTCACCCGGCCGGTGGTCGGCGCGATGCCCCCGCCGGCGGCGGACTGGACGTTGACGGCGGCCTGCTGCTGGGCGCTCTGCTGGGCGGCGTAGGCCGCTTCGGCGTCGGCGACCCCGCGCAGCCGCAGCAGCTCGACCTCGGCGGCGCGCAGCTGCTCGTCGAGGCGGGCCTTCTCGGCGGCCACGCCGTCGTACTCGGCCTGGGCCTGCGCCAGGCGGGCCTCGGCGGCGGCCTGGGTCTCGGCGGCGGCGCGGGCGGCGGCGTCGCGCTCCTCGACGGCGGCGCGGGCGGCGGCGTCGGCCGCGGCCTCCTGCGCCTCGAGCAGCTCGAACTCCTCCAGCGTCTCCGCGCGCTGGTCGCCGAGCAGGTCCAGCGTGGCGGCGCGCTCGAGGACCTCGCGCGGCCCGTGGCTGTCGAGCAGCACCGAGGCGGTGCCGGCGAGCTCGCCCTGGCTGCCCATGTAGGCCTCGCGGCCGAGCTCGACGACCTCGTCCTGCGCCTGCGCGACGGCGTCCCGGGCGGCCTGCAGCGCGGCGGCGGCGAGCTCGGCCTGCTGCTGGGCGGCGGCGAGCTCGGCCTGCGCGACCAGGGCGGCGTCCGCCGCGGCCTCGGCCTCGACGGTCATCCGCTGCAGCTGCTCCTCGGCGGCGGCGACCTGCGCCTTGACCCGCTCGACCTCGGCGACGAGGTCCTGCTCGGCGGCCTCCGCGGCGGCGACGTCGTCGGCCGGGTCGGCGAACGCCGGGGCCGACGCCGTGAGCAGGAGGCCCAGGGCGGCGCCGGTGGCGACCACGGCACTGCGGAGACGGCGGGCGGAGCGCGGGCGGGTCCGGTGGTGCAGGGTCGCCAAGACGGCGGATCTCCGTTTCCTCGTGACCGCTTCCCGGGCCACCGGGCGTCCGGAGTGGACGCACGGCTCACCCGCGTCCGGCGGACGGGGGCGTGACCGGACCGGGGCCTCGACGGAGGTCCCGGTCCCCGGCACGGTGGCCGGCGGTCAGGCGGGATCCGGCCGGCGTCCTCGCGGATCGAGGGGCGGTGGGCCCGGCAGGACCGCGGGCGAACGTACTACGGGATCCCGGGTGCAGGTAACGAAACGGTCAACTACCCGGCGCGTCTGCTTGCACCTACGGCGCTGTGACCTGCGGGTCTGACGGGACGTGTGGGGCAGCACACGCTCCGGAGGAGTGACTCCCACGGCCCGTCGCGCCCGTGACGCCGCTCACAGGCCGGTCACAGGATGCCGGGGGACGCTGGCCCGCCGTTACCCGCAGAGCAAGGGGAGAAACACATGAGCGGATCGGGCACGCCGTCACCGGCGCCGCCGCTGCGGGCGGCCGACAGCGACCGGGTGGCGACGGTGCAGGTGCTGCAGGACGCCGTCGCGCGGGGGCTGCTGACACTGGAGGAGGGCGGCGAGCGGATGGCGGCGGCGTTCGCGGCGGTGCACCTGCGCGACCTGGTCCCGCTGACCGCGGACCTGCCGCCGGCGCCGGCACGGCCCGGCGCGCCGGGCTGGCGGCCGCTGGGGCTGATGGCCTGGGAGCAGCTGCGCACCACGATGACCGACGCGCGCACCGGTCGTCCGGCGGCGGTGCGGATCGCCCTGGTCACGGTGCTCACCCTGATCGCGCTGCTGCTGGTGGCCGCGCTGGTGCTGCACGGGCTGGCCGACCCGTTCGATGGCCCCGACGGGTTCCGCGGCGGTCCGGCGGAGGGGTTCCGCGGCGGCCCGGGCTGAGGTCGAGGGACCGGCGGCACCGTCCCTGTGGAGGGCGGCGCGACGGCGGTGCTCACGCTGGGTCGCCGCTGGTCCCGCCGGTGGTGCCGTCATCGGTGGTGCCGCCCTGTTGGACGACCGGCGACCCGGTGTCGTCGGCGGCCGCCGAGCCGACGGCGAAGCCCCCGGCCCCGCCGATCGCGAGCGGGGCCGCCGCGGCCGCACCGGCGGCGGCCCGCTTCCTCAGCCGGGAGGGCGTTCGCTGGGGCGCACCCGGGCCGGTCGGGGTGCTGCTCACCGGGGGCGCGTCCGCCGTCGCGGTGCGGTACGGGGCGGACGCGGCGTCGGCCGGGACGTGCTCGGGGTCCCGGGCGGGGATCGTCGACGGCTCCCAGCGGTTGCCGCTGGGGGTCGGGGACGGGTGGTCGTTCACGGGTGCTCCTCGTGGTCCGGGGAGCACCACCGTGGCGGCCGTTGCTGGCGGGCAGCCGCACGCCGGCTGTGAGACGGCTCGACGTCCCGGCCGGCCCGCCGGGGACGTCTGGCAGGCTGGACGGCACCGTCCGGGGCGGTAGCTCAGCCGGTCAGAGCACGGGACTCATAATCCCTGGGTCGTGGGTTCGAGCCCCACCCGCCCCACCACCGTCCTCGAGACACCTGCACATGGCGCGCACGGACAGATCCGTGCCCGTGCGTCAGCCGGTGTCGGCCAAGCGCGACTGCACCCGGGCCCAGAGCGCCTCGTAGGCGGTCGTCGCGGAGCTCGCCGGCGCGAACGCCGGGACCGGTGCGCGCTCCTCGGCCATCTGCTCGATCACCACTCGGCTCGGGATCGCCTCGGGTACGACGGACGCGAGGTCGTTGGGCAGCCGTTCGGTGAACTCGCGATGGGCCTTCTTGCGGCTGTCGACCATCGACAGGAAGCCCATCACCTCCGGCTTGCGTCCCGGCATCGTCTGGACGAAGTCGATGAGCTGGTCGTAGGTGCGCACCGAGAGCCTGGCGGGGATCAGGGGGACCAGCAGCACGTCGCAGGCGTGGACGACGTTCTCCGACATCAGGGACACGCTCGGCGGGCAGTCGAGGACGACCAGGTCGTAGTCCTTCCTCAGGGGCACGAGCAGGCGGCGTATCCGATCCGTGGGGCGCTTGGTGGAGTCCAGGTCCAGGTCGAGGTTGCGGTAGCTGAAGTCGGCCGGCATCAGGTCCAGGTGGTCGAAATCGGTCCCCTTGATCCCGTCGTCCACCGTGCGCTTGCCCTTGAGCAGGGCATGACCGCCCCCCTTCACCTTGGGCTTGACCCTGAACAGGTACGTGGCCGCACCCTGCGGATCGAGGTCCCACAGGAGGGTGCGCAGACCGTCGCGGGCCGCGAAGTAGGCGATGTTGACCGCGGCCGACGTCTTACCGACGCCTCCCTTGATGTTGTACGTGGCCACGACCTTCACCGACCCGCTCCTGCCACTGCGGTGACCGGCTCCGCCGGCGCCGTACGGCGCCGACCCGGGTCGGCCGTGCGACGCCGCGCCGACCGCCGGGAGAACCTCCCGAACACGGCGGCGAACCGCGCGCGGGACGTGTCCTGGTCCTCCTGCAGCCGGGCAGCCAACTCCCCCATCGCGAAGATCGTCCGGACGGAGACACCGTCGACGGACACCAGGTCGGTGGCGAGTGCCTGGAGCGCCTCGCACTGGGCCTCGCTGTCCTGGAACGTCCCGAGCACGTCTTGCAACGCCTTCAACTCCTTGACGGCGACGCGGGCGTCGGCCGGATCCGTCGGCGGGGCAGAGGTCTCCAGCAGGTAGCGCAGCTCCTTGACCCGCTTGCGCAGGTCGTGCAGGGCCTCGGGAGGCGATGCGTCCGTGATCCGCGATCCGCGGCGGAGCACACGACGCTGGGCGCGATCGAGCCGTTCCCCGACCACCTCGGCCGCGATCGGTCCCGCACGGGGCTGCCCGTCCCAGGTCGCCAGCTCCAGCAGCGAGGCGCGCCATCGTGCGCGGAACCGCTCGAACCGCGGCGACCGCAGGCCGGCCACGAGCCTGCGCCGCTCGTCCGCACGGAGCTCGGTGAGGCGGAGGACCAGCGGTTCCAAGTCCTCGCGCCGGGCGCCCGTCAGACCAGCGGTCAGCGACGGCAGCTCCTGCAGGAGGACGTCGAGGTCGCGCGACGGCGTGGTGAGGTCGCCGAGCAGCTTCAGCTGAGGAGTCGCCCACGCGACCAGGGCGGGCGGCAGCACGTCGCCGAGCAGCTTGATCGCCGAGCGACTGCGCCGCACCGCGACCCGGAAGTCGTGCAGGAACTCGACGTCGACGTCGTCGACCGTGCCGTCCACCGCGGCCTCCAGCTCGCCGAGGAAGGACAACAGCACCCTGGCCACCGCCACGCGGGCGGGGAGTCCGGGCTCCATGACGGTCCTCGAGCGCGCGTCGGGATCGACTCCGGCGGCGCGCAACGCTGCCGGGTAGCGCGACGGCGTACCGGGGACCAGCCCCGCGCGGCGCGCGATCCGGGCGGCGCACTCGCCGGCCGCGTCGTACCCCCGCACGGGGATCAACCACAGGCCCCCCGGCAGCGGATCGCGGCGACCGGAGATGCTGGCCGGACGGTCGTGGACCAACCGCACCACGGTCTTGCCCTCGGCATCCAGCAACCTGCCGGTGACGGACGCCCCCGATGCCTCCACCATCGGCAGCAGGGCGCGCACCCCGAGGACCGGTTCGAGGTGCGTTCGGAGGCCGTGGGGCAGACCCGCCACCAGGCGCGGCCAGCCGAGGGTGTCGGGCCCGGCCGTGACGGTCGCACCGTCGGGGAGGCTGAGCTCCAGCACGCACCCGCCGCCATCGGGGCCTTCGACGGCGGTCAGCGCCATCCCACTGCGGAACAGCCGCAGGTCGACGCTGTCCAGCCACGTCCGGCGCCTACCCACCGGGCGGTCCATCGCGACCGTGTACTCGGCCGCCAACGCCGCGAGGGCAGCGGGTACCGCCGTCGATGCCGGGCCGGTCCAGAACCGGCCGCCGCCAACGCCACCCATGGGCGTTCCTCTCAGCCCAGCGACCTCGGTCAGGTGTCGCGCATTGTGTCGGTCGCACCTGACCACCAGGGGAAGGCGCGCCCGTCGGCCGCCATCACACATCACGGGTGCGGCCCGGGGACACATCCCGTCCACGTCCTGCCGGCCGAGTTCGCGACCCACACGTCCGTGGACGGGTGTGCCGCCGCGGCGGCCGCTGACGGGACAGCGGCCTGTGACGGGCGTCCGAGGCGCAGGGAACGGACGCGATCGGCCAGGGCTGGTCAGCACCGACGCACGGGCCGCCTGACTCGTGATCCCTGGGACGTGGGTTCGAGCCCCACCCGCCCCACCGGTCCTGTGCCTCCCGTCGGGCCGATGCCTCGGCGCCGGCCGAGACGGACGCCGGAGGTGGTCGACCCGGTGAGGGCGGGAGCCGACGTCAGCACCCGCCGCCGTCGCCACCGCCCCCGCCGCAGTCGCCGCCACCGTCGCCGAACCCGCCTGCGTATCCCCCGCCCCCACCGCCCTCGTGACCCGTCGCGGAGTAGCGGTGGCCGGCGGAGGCTGACGCGGTCTGCCGCGGGACCGGCGCTGACGGCACGCGCGAGGCCTCGAAGAGGGCGACACGCAGGGCTGAGTCCCGCATCGCCTCAGGACCCCACAGGCTCACGCGCACGCTGTCCGTGGCGATCGACGCCGGCTCACGACGGAGCTGCCGCAGCGTCCGTCGTCCGGCACCGGTGAGCGACAAGGCCGACCAGAACCTCAGGCGCATCGGCTCCGGACCGCGGTCTCGGGCGAGCAGTCCGTCGTCCCTGAGGCGCTGGCCGATCGAGGTGAGGCGCACGTCGTCGCGCAACCGCCAGCACACCGTGCCGAACGAGGCGTTCCCCCGGATGCCGACGGCGTCGAGGACGGCGGCCTCCAGGTCGGCGCACGGGCGGCGGTGGACCAGCATCGACTCACCCGTGGACCGCGCTGCCCGCAGGACCCCCGTCTCGACCAGGGAGACCACCGCGGCCGCGACGGCGCGTCGTGGTCCGCCGGTGAGGTAGGCCGTCTCGTACACGTCGAGGCTGCGCGTTCCGGTCATGGCCGTCGTCCTGGCTCGAGGTCCGGATGACACGATCGCCACGAGGGTCTCAGGGACCACCGCGCTCCGGAAGCCCGTCTCTCCCGCGATCTCCGGTGAGGGCCTCCAGCGGCAGCCCCGTCACGACGTCGGGCGGAATCCCTGCGCCTCCGGTGGTGTTCTGCCAGCGTCCTAGAGAGGAAGGTCAGACGATGACCACTGAGACGGCGATCCTGGCCGGCGGCTGCTTCTGGGGTGCGCAGGAGCTGCTGCGCAAGCGCCCGGGGGTGCTGTCGACCCGAGTCGGGTACTCGGGCGGCGACACGCCGAACGCCACCTACCGCAACCACGGCGACCACGCGGAAGCGGTCGAGGTCGTCTTCGACCCCGACGTGATCTCCTTCCGCGAGCTGCTGGAGTTCTTCTTCCAGATCCACGACCCGTCGACGGCGAACCGTCAGGGCAACGACGTGGGCCGGAGCTACCGCTCGGCGATCTTCTACACCAGCGACGAGCAGAAGCGCGTCGCCGAGGACACGATCGCCGACGTCGACGCCTCGGGCCTGTGGCCCGGCAAGGTCGTCACCGAGGTGACCGCGGCCGGCCCGTTCTGGGAGGCCGAGGAGGAGCACCAGGACTACCTGCAGAAGTACCCGTACGGCTACACGTGCCACTTCGTGCGGCCGGGCTGGGTGCTGCCGCGCCGGCAGGAGCAGTCCGCTCGATAGCTCGCGTGTGAACACCGGAACGGCGGGTGCCCCAGGCACCCGCCGTTCTCGCGTCCCCGGCCACCCAGGATCAGGAGCGGGCGTCGGGGGCGGGCCGGTAGCCGGCCATGAGCTCGTGCGACCAGGCCGGCTGGCGCACCTCGCCGCGGGGGGTGACCCGGCCGATCGGTGCGACGTCCACGGCGAGCACCCCGTCACGTCGCGGCGGCCCCCGACGGTCGCCGGCCGCCCCTAACCTCGATCACGTGAGCCGAGACCACGACGAGCACGCCGGGTCCCCGGACCGCCCCCTCCCCGCGTGGCTCGACCCGCGCGGCGGCCGCCCGTCCCGTCCGCACGGTGCAACGGCCGTCGGCGACGGCGCCCGGCCGCTTTCCGCGGGACGACGCCGGACCGCCCGGGGCGTGCTCGTCGCCCGCTCGGTCGCCGCCGTGCTGTCGGTGCTGCTGCTGGCCGGCAGTGGCTGGGGCTGGTACCTCGGCCGGGTCGCCGAGGCCACCGTCAACCGCACCGACGCCATCCCCGCCGACGGCAACGACGACGCCGGGGGCGCCCCCGAGGCGATGAACCTGCTGCTGGTCGGCAACGACAGCCGTGCCGCGCTGACCCCGGAGCAGCTGGCCGAGCTCAACGCCGGCGTGGACTCCGGCACCAACACCGACACGATGATCCTGGTGCACGTGCCCGCCGACGGGTCGCGCGCCTCGTTCGTCTCCTTCCCGCGCGACTCCTACGTGGAGATCCCCGGCTACGGGATGGACAAGCTCAACTCCGCCTATGCCCACGGCTACGCGGAGGTGGACGAGTCCGCGCCGGAGGAGGAGAAGCAGGCCGCGGGCGCCCAGCTGCTCATCCGCACGATCAGCCAGCTCTCCGGCCTGCGGATCGACCACTACGCCGAGGTCGACCTGCTCGGCTTCTTCGAGCTGACCAGCGTCGTCGGCGGCGTGACGGTCAACCTCTGCTACGCGGTGGACGACTCGGAGTACTCCGGCGCGGTGTTCCCCGCCGGCGAGCAGACCATCTCCGGCGCCGAGGCGCTGGCCTTCGTCCGGCAGCGGCACGGCGTCCGCCCGGACGGCAGCACCGCCCTCCCCCGCGGCGACCTCGACCGCATCGTGCGCCAGCAGGTGTTCATCGGCGGGGTGCTGCGCAAGATCCTGTCCCAGGACGTGCTGCTCGACCTGGGCAAGCAGCGGCAGCTGGTCGAGGCGGCGTCGGAGTCGCTGACCGTCGACGAGGACCTCCGGCTGCTCGACCTCGCCCAGCAGCTGCAGTCGGTGAGCCCCGGCGACATCGACTTCCAGACGGTGCCGATCGTGGAGGCCGACGACCGCGACGACGAGGGTCGCTCGATCGTGCGGCTGGCCGACGAGGAGACGCTGCACCGGTTCTTCGCCACGCTGTCCGAGGAGCCCGAGGCGCCGGCCCCCGCACCGGAGGCCCCGGCCACCCTCGCGCCGTCGGAGGTGTCGGTCGCCGTCTACAACGGCTCGGGCACCTCCGGCCTGGCCGCCGAGGCCACCGCCGACCTCGAGGCCGCCGGGTTCGTCGTCACCGAGACCGACAACGCCGACAGCAGCGACTACGAGCAGACCGTGATCCGGCACGCCGCCGGGGACGAGGCGGCGGCCGCCACGCTGGCCGCGCAGGTCCCCGGGGCCGCCGTCGAGGTCGGCGACGACGCCGAGAGCGGCACCGTGCAGCTGGTCCTGGGCAGCGACTTCACCGGCATCGGCCAGCCGACCGAGCCGGCGGAGCCGGCGGACGAGAGCACCGCCGAGGAGCCGAGGACGGCCGCCGACACCGGCTGCATCAACTGAACTCAGACGCCGTGGCGCTCGGCGACGGCCGTGGCGACCACGAGGTCCTCCCAGGACATGCCGACGGTCTTGACCACCAGCGGCCGGTCGGCGGGTAGCGCCGCCGCGCCGGTCACGACGTCGCGCAGCGGCACGAGCCGGGCCGGGGTCAGCGCCCCCTCGGCGACGGCCAGCACGACGTCGCCGGCCTCGCGCAGCGCGGTCGCGACGTCCTCCACGACCACGGTGGCGCGGCCGAGCAGCGCGGCGTCGAGCTCGCGGGCGTCGGGCTCGTGCGAGCCGACGGCGACCACGACGGCGTCGTCGCGCAGCAGGGCGGAGTCGAACAGCGGCTCGCGCGCGGAGGTCGCGCAGACGACGACGTCGGCCGCGCCGAGCGCCTCCGCGGCCCGCGGTGACCCGAGCGCCACGGCGTCGAGCGCCGTGCGGGACGGGTCGCGCACGAGGTGGGTGGTCTCCCCCAGCGGGCGGACGGCGGCCAGCGTGGCGACGTGGCCGACGGCCTGCGGTCCGGCGCCGGCCACCGCGACCCGCAGTGGGCGGTCGGGCAGCCGCGGGAGGACGGCGCCCACCGACACCGCCGGGGTGCGCAGCGTGGTCAGCGCCGTGCCGTCGAGCACCGCACGCAGGGCGAGCGTCTCGGCGTCGACGAGCAGGTAGGCGGCCTGGACGCGCGGCAGCCCGCGGGCGGGGTTGCCCGGGGCGACGGTCACCACCTTCACGCCGGCCGCCGCGCCCACCTCCGACGGCATGAGCAGGAACTGGCCGCGGGTCAGGCCGACCGGCACGCGCGGCGGGTCGGCGGCGGGGTCCAGGCCGCCGCGCAGCGCGTCGGTGACCGCCCGCACCGCGGCGGCGGGGCCGAGGGCCGCCACGTCGTCGGCGTCGAGGACCCTCACCGCAGCACGAACCCGGGGACCAGCGGGTCGTGCGGGTCGATCGAGAACAGGTGCTCGCCGGTGCGGTGGGCGGTGCCGGTGACCCGGGGGACGACGGCGGGGCGCCCGCCGACGTCGAGGCGCTCGAGCACCGCCCCGGTGAACGTGCTGCCCACGATCGACCCGTGCCGGAGCACCGTGCCCGCGGGCAGCCGGCCCTCGGCGTCGAGCACCGCGAGCCGGGCGGAGGTGCCCGAGCCGCACGGGGAGCGGTCGACCTCCCCGTCGGCGAAGACCGCCACGTTGCGCTGCCGCACCTCGCCGTCGGCGTCGCCGAGCTCGTCGAACCAGATGGTGCCGTAGACGCCGTCGAGCCGCGGGTCGTCCGGGTGGCGGGCGTGCGCGGAGCCGTCGAGTGCCCACTTGACCTCCCGGCCGAGGGCGATGAGCTCGCCGAGGTGCTCCGGGGTGACCGACAGGCCCAGCTGCGCGGCCGGCAGCGTCGCGTAGGTGGCCCCGCCGTAGGCCACCGTCACGGTCACCTCGCCCCGGGAGGTGGTGACCGGCACGCCGGTGGCGACCACCCAGCTGGGCACGTTGACGAAGTCGACGGCGACCACCCGCCCGTCCTCGCGGTGCACCCGCGCGGTCACCCGGCCCGAGGGCACGTCGACGACGACGTCGACGCTGCCGGTGTCCGGTGCCGCCACCCGGCCGGACTCGACCGCCCACACGCCGAGCGCGATCGTCCCGTGGCCGCAGGCGGTGGAGAACCCGTCCTTGTGCCAGAACAGCACGCCGAGGTCGGCGCCGTCGTCGTCGGGCGGCACGAGGAAGCCGCCGTACATGTCGGCGTGCCCGCGCGGCTCGGAGCACAGCACCGCCCGCAGCGCCTGGACGTCGGGGTCCGTGATCGCCCGCGCCCGCCGGTCGGCCACCGTCGTCCCCGGGATCGGCACCGGCGGGTCGACCACGATCCGGAAGGGCTCGCCGCCCGTGTGGTAGTCCGTCGTCGCGATCGTCGCCGGCAGCACACCGGCACCCTGCCACGCCCGCGGTGCGCGACCTCGGTCCTGGCCGCGCGGGCCCTCTGCCCGTGCCGGGAGGCCTCCGCCCTGCCTAGCGTCGGCGCCGTCGAGGAACCCGAGGTCCGAGGGAGGAGCTCCCGTGGCACGTGCACTGGTGGTCTACGAGTCCCTGTTCGGCGACGCCCGGACGATCGCGCAGGCGGTCGCGGCGGGCCTGGCGGAGTCGCTGCCGGCCGACGTGGTGGCCGCGGCCGACGCTCCGGCGGAGCTCGGCCCCGAGGTGGCACTGCTCGTCGTGGGCGGCCCCAACCACGCCTTCGGCATGCCGAGCCCGAGGACCCGCGACAGTGCGGTCACCGACCACGGCGCGGTCGTCTCCGACACCGGCACCGGGCTGCGCGAGTGGCTGGAGGCGGTCCGGGCACCCGGGCGCGGCCTGCGCGCGGCCGCCTTCGACACCCGCGCCGGCGGGCACGCGTTGCTGACGCGGATGGACCACGCCTCGCGCACGGAGGAGAAGCTGCTCGGCCGGCTGGGCGCCGAGCTGGTGGCACCCGCCGAGCACTTCGCGGTCGCCGACACGACCGGGCCGCTGGCCGACGGCGAGGAGGACCGCGCCCGCGCGTGGGGTCGCGGCCTGGCGCAGCGGCTCGCCTCCGCCGCCCCCGGCCGGTAGCTCCGCGACGACGCCCCCGCCGCGGTCGCGGCGGGGGCGTCGTCGTGCGCGGTCAGGTCCCCGACCGCCCGGTCACCGGCAGGTCGGTCTCGGTGCCCCGTGGGCTCGGCACCACCGGCCGGCCGGTCGCGGGGACCGGCCCGGACGGCGGCAGCGGCCGCGCCCCGTGCACGGCCAGCCCGATCAGCAGCCCGCCGACCAGCAGCAGCACCGCGCCGGCCCCGAGCAGCCCGACGGAGAACCAGGTGAGCCCGGGCAGCGTCGCCCCGGCCCGGACGTCGGCCGCCACCCCGGCGCCGCCGTCGGCGCGCATGACCACGACCGTCCAGTCGCCCCGGTCGGGACGCCAGTCGATCACCTGGGTGCCGGTGCCGCTGGCCTCGACGGTCCAGATGCCGGCCTCGGTCGGCGGGACGGCGGGCGCGCCGCCGGCCACGTCGTCGGTCACCCAGGTCCGGTCGTCGTCCCAGATCCCCCACCCGGTGTCCAGGTCCTGCACGGTCGCGTGACCCACGCCGCGCAGGTACCGCTCGACGTCGGCGGTCGGGGCCACCCCGACGAACAGCTCGTCGCCCGGGTCGGCGGGCGTGACCTCCACGCGCGCCGTCCCGAGCAGCTCGTCGACCACCCACTCCAGGCCGTCGCCGTCGAACACCATGCCGTCGGTCGTCACCGCGTTGCGGTCGGTGTCCACCGACGCCGCGGGCGCGAGCAGCACGCCGTCGGCGTCGCGCTCGACCCGGTCGGCCCACAGCAGGGTGCCGCCGGCGACCAGGGGGCCGGCCGCGGCGAACACCAGCACGGACCCGACGACCACCGAGGTGACCCGTCCCGCCGTCCACCGGCTCGGCGGCGCGGCGGTGACCGGCGCGGCGGACCCGGGCGGGGAGGCAAGCGGCGTCACCGGGGCGCCGGCCGGGGACGGACCGACGGGCGGGGGCGCCACGGGCACCGACCCGGGGTCCGTGCCGCCCAGGTCCAGCCGGAACGGCGGGTAGGCGTCGGTCAGCAGCAGGCTGTAGGCCATCACCCGCCACGCCCAGCGGTCCATGCCGAGCACGAAGTCGTAGATCGGCACGGGGTAGCGCCCGCGGAACAGCAGGACGACGCCGGCGACGAACACCAGCAGGGCCACCAGGCCGCCGAAGCCCCAGCCGTCGTCCCAGACGCCGTCCCCGTCCCAGGAGCCGGTGCCCAGCCACACGCCGCCCCCGACGAACACCGCCAGCACGAGGTAGTGCGGCAGCGCCAGCAGCCACCACTTGACGAGCACCAGCCCGCGGGAGAGCCGCTGCGGGTAGGGGACGTCGAGGTGCGCCGGGGAGCCGGGGACGTCGGCGAGGGTGAACGGCGGGTACCGGTCGGTGCCCAGCGCCATGTAGCCGTAGTGCTGCACCCGCCAGCTCCAGCGCAGCACACCGACGGTGAAGTCGAACAGCGGGCGCGGGTAGCGCCCGGTGAGCAGGATCGCGAAGAACGCGACGACGGTGACGACGCAGACCGCCACCCACAGGAACGCCAGCACCACGTAGTGCGGCACCAGCAGCAGCCACTTGACCAGCCAGAGCCCGCGCGACAGCCGCGCGTCCAGCAGCCCGTCGACGCGGACCGGGTACGGCGGACGGCTCCCCGGCGGGGCCGTCGGAGACACGTGCTCGCTCACGGCACACCTCCTCGGCCGCCGCGACGGCCCGGAGCGTCTCCCCGGTGCAGGCGGCCGACCCGAGCCTCGCGACCCCGGGGTCCCCCGGACACCGACCAAAGGGGCCGCCACCCGGGACGTTGGTCGCTGCCCCCGGTGACCGCGGGCCCCGGTGCGGAGCCCCTCGCGCGCACGAGGCTCGGGACAGGCACCGTCCCGAGGAGTCGCGCCATGGCCCGCCGCACCGCCGTCCCCGCCCCCGCGCCGGGGCGGCCCGTCCGGGTCCGGTCCCTGCCGGTGCTCGAGGCGGCCGCCGACGCCGTGCAGGCGCGGTCGGTGCCCGATCCCCGGCCCTGGCGGACCCGGCTGCACGCCGACCGGCTGGAGTTCCTCGCCGACCGCACCGGGCCGCCGACCGCCCCTGGCCCCACCCCCCGCGCCCTGACACAGGGCATCGGCGCGGCCCTGCTCGACGCCCGCGTCGCCCTGGCCGCCGCCGGCACCGCCGTGCGCGTCGACCGGCTGCCCGACCCCGCCGAGCCGGCGCTGCTGGCCGTGGTGCGCCCGGTCGACGGGCCGCCGGACGCCGCGCTGGCCGGCCTCGCCCCCGCCGTCCGCCGGCGGCGCACCGACGGCCGGCGCTCCGGTCCCGACGTCCTCCCGGAGGCCGTGTTGCGGGTCCTGGTCGCGGCGGCCGCGGCCGAGGACACCGTCCTGGTGCCGGTCACCCGCGAGGACCACGTGCAGCTGCTCGCGCGCCTGACCGACCAGGCCGCCCGCGTCCAGGGCACCGCCTCCGGGCAGCTGCCGGCCGGGACCGGTCCGGTCACCGCCCGGACGCTGCTGCTGCTGGCCACCCACCGCGACGACCCGCTCGCCTGGCTGCGCTGCGGGGAGGCCGTCGAACGGGTGCTGCTGGAGCTCGCCGCCCGCAGCCGGGTCGCCGGTCCCCTCCCGCACGCCGTCGAGGTGCCGGTCACCCGCACCCAGCTGCGCTCGGCGCTCACCTGGGACGCCCACCCCCAGTCGGTGCTGCGCGTCGGCCGCCCCCCGGCACCCTGCCCTCCGCCCGGCGGACGGCCCGCGGAGGTCGTCGCCGACGACGGGCACGGGGGGACGACGTGGCGGTGACCGGCCGCCGCGGCGCGGTGCGGGACCGGCTGCGGCGCGGCGCGGGTCCGGCCGCCCGCCCCGACGACCGGCTGGAGCTGCTGTGCCTGGTGCTGTGCACCCTGCTGGCCGTGCTCGCGGTGCCGGTGGGACTGGCCGTGGCGACCACGGTGGGCGCCGACGCCGCCGCCGAGGCGCGCAGCCAGCGGGAGCAGCGCTCGGAGGTCCCCGCCGTGCTGCTGGAGGACGGGCGGGCGCTGACCGGGACGGAGGCGGTCGCCCTCGCGTCGTGGACCGAGCCCGACGGCAGCTCCCGCGAGGACGAGGTGCGCGCCCCGGCGGGGGCCCGCGCCGGGGACACCGTGCGGATCTGGGTCGACGCCGACGGCCGTCGCACCGGCGCGCCGCTGTCCGCGGCCGGGGTGCGGGTGACCGCCGGCGTCGCGGGGACCGTGACCGCCCTGCTGATCGGCGCGGCCGCCGTCACGCTGCACGCCGCCGTCGGCGCGCTGCTCGACCGCGCGCGGGCCCGCCGCTGGGAACGGGAGTGGGCCGAGGTCGAGCCGGTGTGGGCGGCCCGGTTCCGGCTGCGCTGACCGGCGCGGCCGGAACCGGGCCCGGGGGTCAGGACCGGCCGAGCAGCCGCCGCCACCAGCTGGGCCGCGGCGCCGCCGGCTGCGTCGAGGCCGCCGGCTCCGCCGACCCACCCGCCGCCCGGGTCGCGCCGTGCCCGGAGCCTCCGGCGCGCCCGCGCTCGGCGGCGCGGGCGTGACTCAGGTAGTCCTGCACGGCCTGCGGGTCGAGCCGGTGGCCGCGGGCGGCGACGTCGTGCCGGGCCTCCCACTGCGCGACGAGCTTCTCGTCCTCGGACATCTCCCGTCGCGGGTGCTCACCGGGGGCGTCGGGCACGGTCATGTCGGGGTCCTCCTGGGGGTGCGGCTGTCCGGTCCCACGTTCTCCGCCCGGACGCCCCCGCGGCAGGGGGCGAGGGTCCCGCCGACCGGGACCTCGGTCCCGTACCTGTTCAGGCGTGCAGGACGGCGGCGCCGGCGATGCGGCCGTGCGCGAGGTCGGCCAGGGCGCGCGGGGCGTCGTCGAGGGAGTAGGCGGTGGTCGTGGCCCGCACGCCCAGCCGGTCGGCGAGGGCGAGGAACTCCTCGGCGTCGCGCCGGGTGTTGGCCGTGACGCTGCGCAGCCGCCGCTCCTGGAACAGCTCGTCGGCGTAGGACAGGCCCGGCACGTCCGACAGCCAGATCCCCGCGACGGCGAGGGTGCCGCCCCGGTCCAGCGCCCGCAGCGCGCCGGGCACCAGCTCGCCCGCCGGTGCGAACAGCACCGCGCCGTCCAGCGGCTCGGGCGGGGCGTCGCCGGCCCCGCCGACCGAGTCGACCCCCAGCGCCTGCGCCAGCCGGCGGTTCGCGGCGCCCCGGGTGAGCACGTGCACCCGCAGCCCCTGCGCCAGGGCGAGCTGCGCGGTGAGGTGCGCGCTGCCGCCGAAGCCGTAGATCCCCAGCCGGCCGCCGGGCGGGACCTCGGCGCAGCGCAGCGCCCGGTAGCCGATGATCCCGGCGCACAGCAGCGGCGCTGCCTGCTCGTCGTCGAGGCCGCCGGGCAGCCGGTGGGCGAAGCGCTCGTCGACCAGGCAGGCGTCGGCGTAGCCGCCGTCGAGGTCCCACCCGGTGAACCGCGGGTCGGTGCAGAGGTTCTCGTCCCCGCGGCGGCAGAACCGGCAGGTGCCGTCGGTGCGACCCAGCCACGGCACGCCGACCCGTTCGCCGACGGCGAAGCGGGTCGCGCCGGCGCCGACGGCGTCGACCCGGCCGACCACCTCGTGCCCGGGGACGACGCCCGGGCGCCGGGGCGGGAGATCGCCCTCGGCGAGGTGCAGGTCGGTGCGGCACACCCCGCAGCAGGTCACCGCGACCCGGACCTGCCCCGCCCCCGGCTCGGGCAGCTCCCGCTCGACCCGGCGCAGCGGCCCCGCGTCGGCCGGCGCCGGGGTGCCCACCACCCAGGCGCGCACCGGCCCCGCTCAGGCCCGTGCGGGTGCGGCGCCGACGCCCGCGGGGGCGGGGGCCGCGGCGGGCTCGGGCCGGCGCGCCACGGGGACGACCAGGACCGGGCAGGCCGCGTGCATCGCGCAGTGCAGAGCCACCGACCCGACGAGCAGGCCGCGCACCGCGCCGTGCCCGCGGCTGGCGACGACGAGCAGCGCGGCGTCCCGGGCGCGGGCGACGAGCACCTCGGACGCGCCGCCCTCCAGCACCTCGACGTCGACCCGGGGCACCGGCGCGTCCACGGGCCGCTCGCCGAGGACGGCGTCCACGGCCTCCTCCGCCCGCGCGCGCAGGTCGTCGTGCACCTGCTCGCGCGTCGGCGGCACGACGGTGGACAGGTCCACCCAGGTGTCGGTGAGCAGGTAGGTGGCCACGACGTCGACCTGCGCGCCGGTGCGGGCGGCCTCCTCCACCGCGGCGGACAGGGCGGCCTGCGACGCGGCGGAGCCGTCGAAGCCGACGACCACCCGCGGCGGGCCGTCCGGCGCGGCCGGGCGGGGGTGCACGACCAGGACCGGGCAGCGGGCGTGGGTGACCGTGTGCAGGGCCACCGAGCCGAGCAGGACGCTGCGCACCGCGCCCCGGCCGCGGCTGCCCACGACCACCAGCTGCGCCTCCTCCGAGAGGGCCACCAGCGCCGTCGCGGGCGGGTCCGGGACGACCTCGACGGTCACGGGGACGCCGGCCGCTCCCCGGACCTCCGCGCGGACGGCCGCGACCAGGTCGCCGGCCAGCCGCCGGGTGGCGCCGGCGACGTCCTCGACGACGGGGGCCACGCCGCCGGCGCGGCCGAGCCAGTACAGGTCACCGGCGTAGCTGCTGAGCACCACCAGACCGGCGGAGCGGTCCGCGGCGGCGACGAGGGCCGCCCCGAGGGCGGCCCGGGCCGCCGGCGACCCGTCGACGCCGACGACGACGGGCGGGCCGTCACCGGTGGGCTGCTGGGGGGAGCTGTCCATCGCGGGTCCTCACCTCGGGCCCGGGCCGGCGCCGGGCGGCACCTCCGACGATGCCCGGCGCCGGGCCCGGCCGACCGGGGACCAGGGACCCGCGGTCCCGGGACCTCGGTCCCCTGCGGCGGCGCCCGCCGACCCTGGGGCCGGCCCGCCCGCTCCTCCTAGCGTCCGGGACAGCGACCGGAGGAGGAGCCGTGCAGGTTCGGGACGTCATGACGCGCGACGTGGTCACGGTGGGCCCGCACACCGCGGTGCGGTACGCCGCGGAGGTGATGGCCGCGCGGGGCTTCGCCGCCCTGCCGGTGGTCGAGGACGACGACCGGGTCGTCGGCGTCGTCGCCGAGGCCGACGTGCTGCGCGACCGGCTGCCCGCCGACCCGCGGCTGCACCTGCGCCGCGACGGCCCCGAGGCCGCCGAGCCGCCGCCCGGGCTGGTGCGGGACGTGATGACCCGCCGGGTGCGGTCGGTCGACGTCACCGCCGACGTCGCCGACGTCGCCCGGCTCTTCGTCGACCGGGGCCTGCGCAGCGTCCCGGTGACCGACGGCGGGCGGCTGGCCGGCATCGTCAGCCGCCGCGACCTGCTGTCCACGCTGGTGCGCCCGGACGACGACGTCCGGTCGGAGTTGCTGCGCCTGGTCGAGGCCTACACCGGCGAGCCCGACGCCTGGGACGTCGACGTCCGCGACGGCGTGGCGGAGGTCCGGCGGCTGCGCGGCGAGCCGCCGGGCCCGGAGGGGACCGAGGAGGGTGCGCTGACCGCGCTGGCCCGGACGGTGGGCGGCGTCGTCGCCGTGCGCGTGCTGCCGTCCGGCGCCGCGCGGACCGCCGCGGGCCCCGGCACCGGGGGCGCGCGGTGACCGGTCGCCGCGTCCTGGTGACCGCCGCCAGCCGGCACGGCTCGACGGCGGAGATCGCCGCCGTGCTCGCCGCGGAGGTCGCCGCCTGTCCGGCCGGCCGCGAGGCGGGGCTCAGCGCCGCCGCGGTGCCGGCGGGGTCGGCCCCCCACCCGGCGGCCTGGGACGCCGTGGTGCTCGGCAGCGCCGTCTACGCCGGCCGCTGGCTCGCCCCCGCCCACGACCTCGCCGTCCGGCACGTGGCCGACCTGCGGCACCGGCCGGTGTGGCTGTTCTCCAGCGGGCCGATCGGCGCACCGCCGTTCCCCACGGACGAGCCCTACGACGTCGGCACGCTCACCGCGCTCCTCCCGGTGCGCGGGACCCGGGTGTTCCCCGGCCGGCTGGACCCGGCCCGGCTGCGGTTCGAGGAGCGGGCGGTGGTGACCGCGATGCGCGCGCCCGTGGGCGACTTCCGGGACTGGGACGCCGTGCGCGCGTGGGCCCGCGAGATCGCCGGCGTCCTGGCCACCGAGGGGTCCGGGGCGCGGCGGGAGCCCGCGACCCCCGCCTGAGCCGCGCGGTGCGGCGGCCCCGTCAGCCCGGCGGCTGCCGGGCGTCCCCGGCACGCGGGGTGGTGCCCGACCGCACCACGGTGACCGGGCAGCGGGCCTCGCGCAGCACGGCCTGCGCCAGCGACCCCAGCCGGCCCATCGCGCCGCCCCACCCGCGGACCCCGACCACCAGCATCTCCGCGCCGGCCGACGCCGCCACCACCGCCTCGGCCGGCGCGGCGTGCACCGCGCGGCAGCTCACCGCGAGGTCCGCGGGCAGGCCGGCCGCGGCGACGTCGTCGGCCAGGGCCTGCTCGACCGCGCGCTCGTAGTCGGCCATCGGCGGCACGTACCCCGGCTCCCAGGTGGCCGGCCGGGGCGCGGTCGGGATGCTCCACGCCCGCACCACGGTGAGCGGCAGGCCGGCCCGCGCGGCCAGCCGCCCGGCCCACGCCAGTGCCTCCCGCGCGCAGGCGGATCCGTCCACCCCGACCACGATGCTGGTGCCCTCCACCGCGCGCCCCCTCCCGGCCGTCCCCGTCGTCGTCCCGACCCTCCCACGCGGACCCGGCCGGCCGGGCAGGTCACCTGGCCCACGGATCCGGGACGGAGGTCCCTGACCGCGCCGGCGGCCGCCCTGCCACCGTGGGCGCGCGGGCGCCCGACCGGGCGCGGACGAGGGGTGGGGCGTGGCCGGCCACCGGCAGGACCTGAGCGACGACGAGTGCCGGCGGCTGGTCGCCGGTGCCCGCGTCGGTCACCTCGCCTTCACCCGCGACGCCCTGCCCGCCGTGGCGCCCGTCCGCTACCTCGTCGACGGCGACCGGGTGGCCCTGCCCGTGCGCCCCGGGGACGACCACCTGCTCCCCCACCGCGGCGGCGTCGTGGTCCTGTGCGTGGACCAGTTCGACGGCGAGCACGGCTGGGCGGTCTCGGTCGTCGGTCCCGCCCGCACCGTGACCGACCCGGCCGCCGTCGGCGCGTGGGACGCCGCCGGGGAGCTCCCGGACCCGGTGCCCGGGGACGGCCACGGGTACGTGGTGCTGGAGGCCACCGTGGTGCGCGGCTGGCGGACCCTGCCCGTCGCGGCTCCCACCGGGCGGCGCCGGGGTGGGTGATCCGCCCGCGGCCCGTTCCGGATCCCCGGGCCCCTACTCCGGCGGACGGCGCCGTGCCAGGCTCGGGCGGACGGACCACCGCCCGGGAGCAGGAGCCCCGATGAGCCCCACCCACACCACCCGCCCGCCCGAACCGGCTCCCGAGTCCTCGCTCGCGGGGATGCGCCTCACCGAGCTCATCGACGAGGTCCAGGACCGGCTGGCCGCCGTGGCCCGCAACCAGGCCCGCGTGCAGCAGCTGCTCGACGCCTTCCTCGCCGTCTCCTCGGGGCTGGACCTGGAGACGACGCTGCGGCGGATCGTCGAGACCGCCTGCGACCTCGTCGACGCCCGCTACGGCGCGCTCGGCGTGCTCGCCCCGCAGGGCGGTCTCGCGGCGTTCATCCACGTCGGCATCGACGCCGACCGGGCCGCCGCCATGGGCTCGCTGCCCGAGGGCAAGGGCGTGCTCGGGCAGCTGATCACCGAGCCCTACCCGCTGCGGATCCGCGACCTGGGCGCCCACCCGGCCTCGGTGGGCTTCCCGCCCGGGCACCCGGAGATGCGGACCTTCCTGGGCGTGCCGGTGCTCGTGCGCGGCACGGTGTTCGGCAACCTCTACATGACCGAGAAGTCGCACGGGGAGTTCACCGCCGAGGACGAGGCGGTCCTCACCGCCCTGGCGGGCGCCGCGGGCGTCGCCGTGGACAACGCGCGGCTCTACGAGGAGGCCGAGGAGCGGCGCCGCTGGGCCACCGCGCTGTCCGACGTGCGGGCGGCGCTGCTCGACCCCGGCTCCGCCGGGCGGGCGCTGCGGCTGATCGCCGAGCGGGTGGGCACCCTCACCGGCGCCGAGGCCGCCTGGATCGTCGTCGGGCCGGACGACGAGGGCTGCTACGACGTGCAGGTGCAGGTCGGCGACGGGCTGGAGGACCTCACCGGCCGGCGGCTGGGGACGGAGGAGAACCCCGTCCTCGACGCGGTGTCGCGGTCCGCGGGCGTCGCGACGCTGGACATGAGCGGCCTGGCCTACGACGGCCCGAACGCGCACGTGGCCTGGGGGCCGTGCCTGGCGGTGCCGCTGCGGTCGACCCAGGCCGAGCCGGCGGTGGTGGTCGCCGCGCGGCGCGCCGGCGCCCCGGCGTTCGACCCGTCGGTGGCCGCGCTCGTCGAGGCCTTCGCCGACCAGACGGCGGTCGCCCTCGACCTCGCCGCCCAGCAGCGCCTGGCCCGGCAGCTCGACGTCTACGAGGACCGCGACCGCATCGCCCGCGACCTGCACGACCACGTCATCCAGCGGGTCTTCGCCGCCGGCCTGGGCCTGCAGTCGGTGCTGCCGCGCATCGGAGACCCGCAGGCACAGCGCCGCATCCGCGACGTCGTCGTCCAGCTCGACGAGACCGTCCGCGACATCCGCACGAGCATCTTCGACCTGCACACCGCCGACGCCGCCGGGGACGGCCTGCGCCGGCGGGTCCTGGAGACCGTCGCCGCCACCGCCGGGGACCTGGAGTCCACCGTGCGCACGTCGGGTGCGGTCGACGCGCTGGTCACCGGGGACCTCGCCACCGACGTCGTCGCGGTGGCGCGGGAGGCGGTGAGCAACGCCGCCCGCCACGCGGGGGCCCGGCACGTGACGGTCACCCTCGACGTCGGCGACGAGGTGGTGCTCGAGGTGGTCGACGACGGCCGGGGCATCGACGCCCGGGCCGCCCGCAGCGGGCTGCGCAACCTGGCCGAGCGGGCCGGCCGCCGCGGCGGCGGGCTGGAGGTCGGCGCGCTCCCCGACGGCGGCACGCGGCTGCGCTGGTGGGCGCCGCCGAGCTGAGGGCGCCCGGTCCCCGGCGGGGCCGTCAGTCCCGGCGGGGCGCGCCCGCGCGCAGCTCGGTGGCCAGCACCGCGGCCTGGGTGCGCCGCTCGAGCCCCAGCTTGGCCAGCAGGTGGGACACGTAGTTCTTGACCGTCTTCTCGGCCAGGAACATCCGCTCGCCGATCTGCCGGTTGGTCAGCCCCTCGCCGATCAGCCGCAGCACCGTGCGCTCCTGGTCGCTGAGCCGGGCCAGCGGCCCCTCGGGCTCCGCGGCGCGGCGCATCCGCTCCAGGACGGCGGTGGTGGCCGCGGGGTCGAGCAGCGAGCCGCCGGCGGCGACGGTGCGGACCGCGCCGACCAGGTCGGCGCCGAGGATCTGCTTGAGCAGGTAGCCCGACGCCCCGGCCATGATCGCCTCGAACAGCGCCTCGTCGTCGCTGTAGCTGGTCAGCATGACCACGCGCAGGTCGGGCAGCCGGCTGCGCAGCTCCCGGCAGACGCTCACGCCGTCGCCGTCGGGCAGCCGGACGTCGAGCACGGCGACGTCGGGGCGCAGGGCCGGCACCCGGGCCAGCGCCTCCGCGGCGTTCTTCGCCTCCCCGACGACGGTGATGCCCGGGTCGCCCCCGAGGACGTCGGCCACCCCGCGGCGCACCAGCTCGTGGTCGTCGAGCAGGAACACCCGGATGGGTCCCTGCTGCGTGTCGTCCGGCACCCGATCCCTCCCCGTCTGCCGTTCCCGGCACCCGCCGCCGTCCCCCGGCGGTCCGCCCCGAGGCTAGGTGGCCGACCGGCCCGCGCGCCCGGGGCCGAAGGTCCCGGGAAGGGGCCCTCCGGCCCTGCCCGCTCCCCGTCCGCGACGGCACGGTCGACACGTGCACCGCTGTCCACCCCGGGTCGGCACCCCGTGACCCGGGCTCCGCTGCGCGGCGCCGGCGGCTCCCGGCGGGTCGACGCCGCCACCGCCCGCCGGCTCGCCCCGGCGATCGCCGTCCTCGCGGTCGCGGTGGCGGCCCCCGTCGTCCTGGGCCCGGTCTCCCGCCTCGGGGGCGCCGACGTCGTCACCTCGGCCGCCGTCCTCCCGCTGACGCTGCTGGCCGCGGCGATGGTGCGCCGCGGCTCCCCGGCCGGGCCGCTGCTGGCGCTCGGCACCTCGCTGGGCGCCGGGTACCTGGTCGCCGGGTACCTCGTCGCCGGCGTGCCGTGGGACGACCGCGTCCCCCTGCCGCTGTCCGTGGCGGTGCTCGTGCTCTGCGCCGCCGTGGCGCTCGGCTCCTGGCGGGCGGTGCCCCCGGGGACGGCGGTGTTCGACCGGCCCAGCCGCCGCGTGATCGGCGTCCTGCTGCTGCTCGCCGGCGCCGCGTCCGTCGCCGGCCGGGACCCCGCCCTGCTGCTGCCCGCCGCGGCCACCGCCGTCGGCCTGCTGCGCGGGGCGCGGTGGGCCGGCCCGGCCGCGTTCGCCGTCTCCGGGTGCCTGGCGCTGGCCGCCGCGGCGGCGACCGCGACGGCCTGGTCGGCGCCCCCGCCCGCCGCGGCGACGGCGCTCGCCGTGGTCGCCGCGTTGCCGGCGGCCCTGTGCTGGACGGCGGTCGTCCGCACCCGGCGCCAGGCCTGGGCGGTGCCCCCGCCGCGCCGCGAGGCGACCCGCGCCGCGCCGGCACCGCCGCGCCCCCGGACCGGGCCGGCCCGCGTCCCCGCGCCCCGCCGCGCCGGGGACCGGCCGTGACCTAAGGACCCCCGGGGCGGGTCGCCGGCAGCCGGGCGACGACCTCCACCAGCACCAGGCCGACGACGCCCGACAGGGTGCCGGCCAGCACCACCGGCGGCGAGACCGCCAGCAGCAGGACGTCCTCCCGGAGCACCGGGACGGCGAGCACGACGACGACCACCCCGGCCATCGCGGCCACCAGGGCCACCCGCCCCGCGGTCAGCGGCCGGGCCAGCACCAGCACCGTCCACAGCGCCGTCACGACCACCGCGAGCAGCGCCGCCGTCCGCGCCGCGGGCACCCCCCCGCCGGGCTGCAGCGCCCGGGTCAGGGCGTAGGCGGCGTAGGAGACCCCGCCGGTGACCACGCCGACGGGCACGGAGAAGGCCAGCACCCGGCGCAGGAAGCCCGGCCGGTAGCGGCGCCCGCCCGGGGCGAGCGCCAGCACGAAGCCGGGGACGCCGATGGTGACCGCGGAGACCAGCGTCAGCTGCACCGGCGCCAGCGGGTAGGCCGTCAGCGTCACGACGGTGACCAGCGCCAGCACCAGGCTGTAGACGTTCTTGACCAGGAACAGGTTGGCCGCCCGCTCGATGTTGGCGATGACCCGCCGGCCCTCGGCCACGGCGTGCGGCAGCGCGGCGAAGCGGCCGTCGAGCAGTACGAGCTGGGCCACCGCGCGGGTCGCCGGGGAGCCGTTGCCCATCGCGACGCCGACGTCGGCGTCCTTGAGCGCCAGGGCGTCGTTGACGCCGTCGCCGGTCATCGCCACCACGTGCCCGCGGCGCT
The DNA here is from genome assembly GCF_054050055.1 of Geodermatophilus sp. SYSU D00814. Classification (NCBI taxonomy): domain Bacteria; kingdom Bacillati; phylum Actinomycetota; class Actinomycetes; order Geodermatophilales; family Geodermatophilaceae; genus Geodermatophilus; species Geodermatophilus sp. SYSU D00814. The sequence continues at coordinate 46,818 of NZ_JBJGYP010000011.1, read as the reverse complement.
GCAGCGCCCGCACCACGGCCCGCTTCTGCTGCGGGGTCACCCGGCCGACGACCGACGCCGACTCCAGCACGCCGGCCAGCGCGTCGGGGTCCTCGGGCAGCGTCCGGGCGTCGACGGCGTCGGCCGCGCCCGACACGCCGGGCAGGCCCACCGCGGCCGCGACGGCGCCGACGGTGCGCGGGTTGTCCCCGGAGAGCACCTTCAGCGCCACGCCCTGCCCGGTGAAGAAGCGCAGCACCTCGGCGGCGTCCTCGCGGACCCGCTCGGCCAGCAGCACGAGCGCCACGGGCACCAGCCCGGCCGGCAGCCGCGGGGCGCCCGCCTCCGTCGTCCACGGCGCCGGGGAGCAGGCCAGCAGCAGCACCCGGCGCCCCTCGGCGGCGAGCGCGTCGGCGCGCTCGCGGGCCGCGGCGTCGGCCGGCCCGGCCGGGGCGGGCAGCACCAGCTCCGGCGCGCCGAGCACCCAGGTGCTGCCGGCGGCGGTGCGCACGGCCGACCACTTGCGCGCGGAGTCGAAGGGGACGGCGCCGGCCGCCTCCTGCCCGCCCGGGTCGGGGAAGGCCGCCGCCAGCGCCCGGGCGGTCGCGTTGCCCGCGTCGGCGGCGGCGAGCAGCGCCAGCGCCCCGTCGGCCCCGGGGTCCCCGCGCAGCCGCTCGAGCCGGTCGAAGCCGACGTCGCCGTGGGTCAGCGTGCCGGTCTTGTCCAGGCAGACGACGTCGACGCGGGCCAGCCCCTCGACGGCGGGCAGCTCCTGCACCAGCGTCTGCCGCCGCGCCAGGCCCGCGGCACCGAGGAGGAACGCCAGCGTGGTGAGCAGCACCAGGCCCTCGGGGACCATCCCGACCAGCGCCCCGACGGTGCCGGTGACCGCGTCCCGCCAGCCGTCGTTCTCCGGGGACCGGAACTGGCTCCACAGCACCGCCGGGCCGACCACGAGCAGCACCACCGCGATCCAGCGCAGCAGCCGGGTGGTCCCCGCGACCAGCTCCGAGTGCGTGCGGGTGAACACCCGCGCCTGCGCGGCGAGCCGGGCGGCGTAGCCGTCGTCGCCGACGGCGGTGGCCTGCACCCGCCCGCTGCCGGCCACCACGATCGAGCCGGACAGCACCGGGTCGCCGGCCTCCTTGGCCACGGCGTCGGCCTCGCCGGTGAGCAGCGACTCGTCGACGGCCAGCCCCCGGGTGGCGCGCACGACGCCGTCGACGGGCACCTGGTCGCCGGCGCGCAGCACCAGCAGGTCGTCGAGCACCACCTCGGCGACCGGGACCTCGCGCTCGGCGCCGTCGCGCACCGGCCGGGCGCGCGGCGTCTGCAGCACCGCCAGCCGGTCGAGGGTCCGCTTGGCGCGCAGCTCCTGGATGATCCCGACGGCGGCGTTGACGACGACCACCCCGCCGAAGAGGGCGTTCTGCCAGCGCCCGGCCAGCACCATCGTCACCCACAGCACGGCCAGCAGGCCGTTGAAGAAGGTGAGCACGTTGGCCCGGACGATCTGCCCGACGGTGCGGCTGGTCCGGGTCGTGACCGCGTTGACCCGGCCGGCCGCCACCCGCTCGGCGACCTGGGCCGACGTCAGGCCGCCCGCCGCGGTCGGGGAGGCGCCGGCTCCGCGGGCGGGCGGGGCCGGCGGGTGCGGCCCCTGCACGGCGGCGGCCGGCCCTCCGCGAGTCACCGGCCCAGCGTGGCGCCGGGGGCGGGCCGCGTCCCGGGGCCCGCTGGCACCGGCGACAGGGTCGGAGGACCCTGCCCGCTGCCCCGGGGGGCCGCTGGACTGGCGCGGTGACCAGCCGCACCGTCCCGGAGGGACGGGCCTCGCCCACCACCGGTCCCCCGGCCGGTCCCGGGCCCCGGGCACCGGAACGGATGTCCACCGACCTCGTCCGCGTGGCCCTCGGGCTGGTCGTCCTCGGCGCCGGGGTCCTCGTCGCCCAGCAGGGCCGGCTGTCGCTGTTCGAGCGGGACCTGTTCCGGCTGGTCAACGACCTGCCCGCCGGGGTCCTGCCGGTCGTCTGGCTGGTCATGCAGCTCGGCAACGTCCTCGCGGTCCCGACGCTGGCGCTGGTGGCCGCGCTGGGACGCCACTACCGCGCGGCCCGCGACCTGCTGGTGTCGGGGCTGACCGCCTACGTCGCGGCCGACCTGGTCAAGGCGCTCGTCGGCCGCGAGCGGCCGGCCGGCCTGCCGGTCGGGGCGGTGCTGCACGAGGGCCCGATCGGCGGTGCCGGGTTCGTCTCCGGGCACTCGGCGGTCGCCGCGGCCCTGGCCACCGCGGCCGCCCCGTACCTCACCCGCCGGGGACGCCGCGTCGCCTGGACGCTGGCGTGGAGCGTCGCGGTCGCCCGCGTGTACGTCGGCGCCCACCTGCCCCTGGACGTCGTGGGCGGCATCGCCCTGGGCTGGGCGATCGGGTCGCTGGTGCACTGGGTGTTCGGCGTGCCGGCGCGGGAGGTCCCCCCGGCCCGGGTGGAGGCGCTGCTGCGGCGCTTCGGGCTGCCGGTCACCGAGGTGGTCGCCGCCCCCGTGCGCGCCCGCAGCTCGCAGCCGTTCCAGGCGGTCGACGGCGACGGCCACCGGCTCTACGTCAAGTACCTCGAGCCCGACCGGCACGAGCGGGACCGGCTGCACCGGATGTGGCGGGTGTTCGCCGCCGGCGACGTCAAGGACGCCGACGCCCTCGCCCCGCTCGGCTACCAGGCCGAGCACGAGGCGGTGGCCGCGCTGACCGCCGAGCGGCGCGGCGTGCGGGTGCCGGCGGTGCTGCTGGCCCGCGGCGGGGACGGCGACGCCGTCGTCGTGCAGGAGTTCGTCGACGGCCGCCCGCTCGACGAGCTCGGCCCGGGCGAGCTGACGCCGGGCTTGCTGCGCGAGGTGTGGAGCGAGGTCGCCCGGATGCACGCCGCCCGGGTCGCCCACCGCGACCTGGTGGCCGCCAGCGTGCTGGTCGACCCGGCGGGCCGGCCGTGGCTGGTCGACTTCGGCAACGCCCGCACCGGCGCCGACGACGACGAGACCGCCGTCGACGTCGCCGAGCTGCTGGCGTCGCTGGCCGCCGCGCCCGGCGCCCCGCCCGATCCCGCGGTGACCGTGGCGACGGCGGCCGACGTCCTCGGCGACGCCGCGGTCGCGGCGGCGCTGCCCTCGCTGACCCCGCTGGCGCTGTCGTCGGAGACCCGGCGGCGGCTGCACGCCGACCCGGCGCGGCTGACCGCGGTGCTGGCCGCCGCGCACGCCCGCCTGGGCCTGCCCGATCCCGGGCGCCCGGCGTTCCCGCCGGCCGGGCCCGTCGCGCGGGCCCTCGTGCTGGCCGGCTGCGCGGTGGCCGTCGCGGCCCCGGTGCTGGTGGCCGGACCCGGCGCGGCCGCGGGCAGCATCGGCCCCGAGGGCTGGCGGTGGATCGGCGGGGCGGTGCTGCTCGCCGCGGCCTCCGCGCTGGCCCGCGCCACCGCCGTCCGGTACGCCGCCGACCGGCGGGTGTCCGTCGGCCGGGCGCTGGTCGTGACCCTGGTCGCCCGCAGCGTGGGGCTGCTGCGCGGGCGCGAGGGCGAGCGGCACAGCCGCGCCCGGCTGCTGGAGCGGGCCGGCCTCGTGCCGGCGGCCGCCCAGGCCGCGACGGTCCGCACCGCGCTCGCCGGGCTGGCCGGCGCGGCCGCGGTCGCCGTCGCCACCGCCGTCCTGGCCGTCGTCGAGGGCACCGTCCCGCGGTGGCGCGTCCCGGACGGGCTGCTGCCCGTGCTCGCCGCCGGCTTGGTCGCGTGGCTGCTGGTGTCCGCCGGCCGGCTGGCGGCCCGCCGCAGCGGCGAGGCCACCACCGCCCCGTCGTGGCGGCAGCCGCCGGCGTCGCGCCGGGACCGGGCGGCGCTGCTGGGCTGGGCGGTCCTCGCGACCGCCGTGGAGGCCGCCGTGCTGTCCTGCGCGGTGCAGGCCGTCCGCGGCGGTGTCCCGCTGCTGGTGGTCGCCTGCGGCTACGCCGTCCTGCGCCTGCTGTGGATGGCGCTGCCCCCGGCGGGACTGCCCGGGGCGCCGGAGGCGCTGCTGGTGCTCCTGCTCGCCGTCCTCGGGGCGGACCCGGCCGCCGCCTGCGCCGCCGTCCTCGTCACCCGGACGCTCACCACCTGGGCGCCGGCCGTGGCCGGGCTGCTGCTGGAGCGGCAGGAGCGGCCCGCGGAGGACGGGGCGGTCACGGCGTAGCGGCTCAGCCGGCCGGAGCCGCGGCCGCCGCCGGTGCCGCGTCCGCGGTGGCCGTCCCCGCCGCGTCGGGGTGCACCACCAGCACCGGGCCGGGCGCGTTGACGGCGCAGTGCAGCGCCACCGAGCCCAGGACCATCCCCAGGACCCGGCTGCGGCTGCGGCTGCCGACGACGAGCAGCGCGGCGCCGTCGGCCCGCTCGACGAGCGCCTCCCCCGCCGCACCGCGGACGACGCGGACGTCGGCCTGCGCCCCCTCGCCGAGCACCTCCGCGACGATCGCGGCGGCCCGGGTGCGGGCGTGCTCCTCGGTCTCCGACGCCGGCGGCGCGGTGATCGCGTACAGGTCGCTCCAGTAGGCCTCCGGCCGGTAGGCCGCCACCACCTCGAGCGTCGCGCCCAGCCGGCGGGCCTCCTCCGCCGCCCGGCGCAGCGCGGCCCGGGACACCGGGGAGTCCTCCACCCCGACCACCACCCGCGGCGGCGGCTCGACCGCGCCCGGGTGCACGACGACGACGGCGCAGGGCGCGTGGGCCACGCAGTGCAGCGCGACCGAGCCGAGCAGGGTGCTGCGCACGCCACCGCGACCGCGGCTGCCCACGACGAGCAGGTCGGCGCCCTCCGCCCGGGCCACCAGGTGGTCCAGCGGGGCGCCACCGGCGACGACGACGTCGGCCTCGACCTCCGCGGTACCGGGGACGGCGGCCACGGCCGGGTCCCGGCGGACCTCGGCGAGGAAGTCGCGGACCCGCTGCTCGGTGTCGGCCCGGATGGCGTCGAGCCGCTGGGTGTCGAGCAGGTAGGGGTCGGCCCAGTAGAAGTCGACCGGGTAGGCGCTGACGACCTCCAGCGGTGCGCCGGACCGGGCCGCGGTGGCCAGCGCCCAGCCCAGGGCCGTCCGCGCCCCCGGCGAGCCGTCCACGCCGACGACCACCCGACCGGGCCGCGTCGGGTGGTCCGTGGGGTGACCCGTCGTCTGCTCCGTCGTCACCGTCGCCCCTCCGCTCCGGCCCGGGCACCCGCCGGGCCTGCACCGAGACTGCGCCGTCCGCGGACGGCGGGACGCGGGCCGACGTCCCCGTCGTCGGGGACCTTCGTCCTCCGGCCGGGGCGGGGCCCGTCGGCACCGGCGCGGCGCTCGGCGCGCTCGCGGATGCCGTGCAGCATCCGCCGGGTCATCACCCCGGTGACCGGCTCCCCGAGCCGGCCGGCCAGCCGCACACCCAGCCGGGCGTCGACGGCGGTGCGCGACCGCGACAGCAGGCGGCAGCGCCCCTCGCCGGCCGGGACGACGGCGAAGGTCCACACGCCGTCCCAGGGGTGCTCAGGTGGTGCCTGGCGCAGCACCAGCGTCCGCGGCGGGTCGACCAGGGCGACCCGGAAGGCGTAGCCGTCGGGCAGCGGCCCCCAGCCCGCCGGGACGACGACCACCCGGTCGCCGACGGCGAGGTGCTGCCACTCCTCGCGGACCTCGTCGGTGGTGTGGATGTGCAGGCCGATCAGGTTCTCCAGCCAGTCGTGGCTGTACATGCCGCCGCGGTCGGCGCCCATCTGGACCAGCCACGCCCAGACCTCCTCGGGGGGCGCGGCCACGGTCACCCCGAGCGTCGTCTGCGTGGCCGGCTCCGGAACGAGGTCGTCGCCCGGCAGGACCCGGGCGACCTCGGCCGGGGTGGCGCCCCAGTGACGCCGGCGGTGCAGGAGCTCCAGGCCGCCGGCGCCGGCGGCGGCCGCGGACAGCAGCCCGCGCAGCACGGTCCTCACCGCCCCGGGGGGACGTCGAGGTCGAGGCCGACCAGCGTCATCTCGCCGTAGGTGACGTCACCGTCGGGCAGGTGCCAGACGGCGGCGCCGGCCACCGGGCGCGACCGCCCGTCGACGACGTCCCACCCGCGCACCGGGGTGCTCCACGGCGTCCGCACCGGCCCGCCGGGCAGGTCGGCCCAACGGTCCTCGGTGCGGAGGTCGGTGGGCCGGCCGTCGGCGTCGAGCGACACCACCGCGCCGACGGTGCGCCCGGCGTCGGTCACCGACACCCCGAAGCGGTCCTCCCCGAGGTCCGCCCAGCGGGTGCGGGGGTGCAGCAGCATGGCCGGGGCCAGCAGCACCGCGTCGTCCAGCCAGGTCACCAGCTCGCCGCTGTCGAACTCCGGGCCCGACCCGTCGGCCACGGTGACCAGGCCGAGGGCCTTGCCGAGCATCCGCCCGGTGCCGTGCCGGTAGGTGTCCCAGCCCCACATGGGCACCACGCGGCCGACCAGCAGCCGCATCCGGTACAGGCGGGCCACCTCCTCGGCGGTGTTGACCTGCCACGCGTCGCACGGCATCCACGGCCCGTCGGTGCGGCGGCGGAAGCGGCCGTGCCAGTGGGCGCGCAGCGACCGGGTCCGCGGGCGGCCGACGACGCCCATGGCCTCCAGGTAGCGGACCGCGGCCGGCGGCAGGCCGGCCAGGTCGGCCCCGGTCACCGGGTCCCCCGCCGGACCGTCCGGCAGGCGCTCGGCGGCGAGGCGGCGGGTGAAGGCGCGCGGCGGCCGAGCCGGCGTACGCGGGCGGTCAGACGTGGACGTGCTCATCGGGGACCTCGCTCGGCGGGACGGGACCGGGCACCGCCGGGACGGCGCGCAGCAGGCGGGTGAGCAGCCGGAGACCGACGGCGCCCAGGACGCCGAAGCCCGCGATCGGGCCGACCACCTGGGGGACGGTGAACGAGATCCCGGCGACGGCCTGCAGCACGGTGCTCAGCGCGATGGTGGGCAGCAGCAGCACGAGCAGGACCAGCAGGGGGACGGCGAGCAGGTGGCCCCGCGGGTCGCCGCGGCGGACCAGGAGCCCGGCCAGCGCGGCGGCCGGCGCGACGACGGCGAGGTCGAGGGCGGAGGTCACCGGCGTCGTGTAGACGTCGAGGAGCTCGGGCGTCCCGCCGGTGCGCAGCGCGGCCAGCAGCGGCTGCAGCCACACCACGGCGGTCACCGCCGCCGAGGCCAGGAGGAACCGCGACAGCGCCCGGTGCGGCACCGCGGGGTCCGCGGCGACGGCGCGGAGGACGGCCCGGTCGGTGCCGGCGAGGGCGGTGAGGAAGCCGGCGAGCCCGGTGGCCACCAGCGTCACGTAGGTTAGGAAGAGGGGGTTGTAGGCGACCCCCAGCGCGTAGTTCGCGTAGACGTAGAGCAGGTACCCGAGGGTGCCGGTGAGCAGCAGCGACCCGCGCGGGGACCCGGCGCGGTGCTGCAGCCACGAGGTGATCACCAGGGGCACGCCGAACGCCAGCACGACGGCGTCGACGGCGGTGTTCCCGGCGGCGGTGAACACGGTGTCGCGCGCGTAGAGCCCGCTGCCGGCCAGCTCCGCGGTCTGCCCGCGCGTCGTCGTCACGGCGACCGGGTCCCCCGAAGGGCGTCGCACCAGCCCCGTCGCGGCGACCGCCGCGGCCAGGGCGGCGACCAGCCCCGGCAGCCGGCGCAGTCTCGTCCTCACGGCCCGCTCCCCCGTCCTCCACCGCGGTGCGGTGGGCAGGTCGACGCTAGGGAGCAGGGTGCCGCGGCGGTCACCGCCGAAGGGCCCGGATGCTCCGGGTCCAACGCACCAGCCCCTCCTCTCCACCCGCTCTGACCTGCGGGAACTGTCGTACCCGGTGCGTAGGTTCGGGGTCGTGCAGGAGGTCGCGGAGTACGTGTCACCGGTGGAGCGGGCGCTCGCCGGGTGGCTCGTGGAGCGGCCCGTACAGGTGCCGCGGCTGCCGGTGGCGGTGCTCTCCGACGAGCAGGCCGCCGTCGAGCTGCAGCGGGTGCAGCAGCGTCGGGCGATGGAGGCGGCCTACGAAGCGGAGCTGGTGCTGCGGCTGGCCGAGGCCCGCCCGGCCGACGCCGACCCCGCTCCCGGCACGCCAGGTGCGCGGTCGTGGAAGCCCGATGGTGAGTTGCCGGGGGTGTCGGAGTTCTTCACCGCCGAGTTGGCGGTGGTGCTCAACTGCGGGCGGGGTACGGCCAACCACCTGGCCACCCGCGCCTGGACCTACCGCGAACGGCTGCCCGCCACCTGGGCCGCACTGGCCGCCGGCGACCTCGACGAGGCCCGCGCCAGGGCGCTGGCCGACGTGCTGCAGCACACCGCCCCGGCCCTGGCCCGCCGCATCGAGGCCGCCGTGCTGCCCGAGGCCGCCGGCCTGACCGTCGGCAAGCTCAAGAAGCGCGCGCTGGAGCTGCTGCTGGAGGCGGACTCCGACGCGGTCGACCAGCAGCGGAAGACCGCCGAACGCCGGTCCGACGTGCGCGTCTACCCGTCGGCGTCTGACGGGATGAGCACGCTGGCCGCCGACCTGCCGACCGACGTGGCCGCCGCCTGCCACGCGACCGTCGACGCACTCGCCCGGATGCTGAAGGCCGACGGTGACCCGCGCCCGATCGGGCAGCTGCGCACCGCCGTGTTCGCCGACCTGCTGCAGCGCCCCTGGCAGGCCGGGCCGGCGGTCACCGCGCACCTGCAGGTCATCGCGACGCTGGCGTCGCTGGCCGGGCGGTCGACGCAGGCCGGGGAGGTGAACGGGCTGCCGATCACCGCCGCCCACCTGCGCGAGCTACTGCACCAGTTGGACGCCCTCGGCGTGCAGGCCCCCGACGGTGGCACGGTGACGGTGGCGCTCACGGACGAGGACGGCACGCTGCGGGCCACCGCGACGCTGAACCGGCTGCGGAGGCTGGCGCGGCGAGGTTGCCCTCACCACCCCGACGGCGCCTGCAACTGTCCCGTTCTGGACCGGCCCGACCCGGTCGACCGCTACACGCCCTCCGCCGAGCAGCAGGCCTTCGTGCGCACTCGCGACCGCACCTGCCGCTTCCCGACCTGCGGGCAGCGGGTCGGCTGGGCCGACGCCGACCACGTCCTCCCGCACGCCGCCGGCGGGCCCACCGACTGCGCCAACCTGTGCTGCCTGTGCCGCTCGCATCACCGCGTGAAGACGTTCGCCCGCGGCTGGCGGTTCCACATGGCCGCAGACGGGACACTCACCGTCACCACCCCGTCGGGCGTCACCCGCACCACCCGACCACCGGGACTGCGACCACCACCGCCGCCGGACCCCGAGCCACCGCCGGCAGACGAGCCGGCCGACCCGGACGACGACCCGCCGCCCTTCTGACCGGCGGGCTGCCCCGAACGAGCCGGGCGTCAGCCGACGGTGAGACGGCAGACGAGAGCGATGGGATTCGTCCGTCGCGGCGGCTCGACATCCCCGCCGCAGGACGTCCACCGACTGCTGTCCGAGCGATGAGTTCTCCGTCGGTGCCCGGTCTCCTGCTCCGACTCGGGAGGCGCCCGGGAGTCGGCGGAAGGTGGAGACAGTGAGCTTCCAGGCATACCTCGACAACATCGAGCAGAAGACCGGGCTGACGCCCCGGCAGTTCATCTCCCTCGCGCACGAGCGCGGCCTCGACCAGCCCACCGTCAAGGCAGGGCAGATCGTCGAGTGGCTGAAGCAGGACCACGGCCTGGGGCGGGGGCACGCCATGGCCCTGGTGCACGTGATCAAGAACGGCGCGCAGATCGACGCCAAGCACGTCGGATCAGCCGGTTCCCACCGCGACGAGTCGGACACGCTATGGCTCGACGGAGTGCAGGACCGGCCGTGACGCCGCCGCGCCGCTCGCCCGCCGGCCGCGTGGGCTCCACTGACGAGCCGGGTCCCTCGTGCCGCCGGGCTCAGCCGAAGGTCAGGACGTCGGCGACCGGGCGGCGGTTGGTCGACGGCGTCCGGTCACCGCTCGGGTAGCCCAGGCGCAGCAGCATCTGCGGGTAGCCGACCAGGGACAGGCGCGACCGCAGCTGGGTCCGCGTGGCCGGCCAGTCCAGCGCCTGGGTGAGCGGAGAGGCGGCCAGCCCCTCGGCGGTCGCCTCCAGCAGCACCCGCCCGAGTGCCCGGCCCGCGGTCAGCCACGCCTCGCGGTCGTCGCCGTCGGTGCCCAGCAGCACGACCGTCGGGCGCTCCACCTCCGGCGGGGGCGCGTCGGGGTCCCGGTCGTGCGACGCCGGTCCGGCCGGGCGCGAGCCGACGACGAAGTCGCGGATCAGCCAGTTCGACGGCCGCGTCGACGGGTCCTCCGCCGGGACCGCGCCCACCGGGATGCCGTCGACGGCGGCCGGGTCGGTGCGCACCCACCGCTGCAGCTCCTCGAGGTACTCCGGCTGCCCCTGCTCGATCTCCTCGGCACGGGAGACGAGGAAGACCGTCGCGACCTCCTCCTCCGACCCGCTGATCGCCTTGGACCAGACGCGGAACTCCCCGGCGACGGCCTGCAGCCGGTCGAGCAGCCCGGCGGGCACCGCCCTCGGCAGGAACGGGGCCCGCTCGGTGTGCCGCACGGCGATCGCCGCCCCGAGGGCCCGCTCGCGCTCCCCCGGCTCGCGCTCCCCGGTCACCGTGACGACGGCCAGGAGGTCGGAGGCGGCGGCGTCGGGCAGCAGTTCGACGTCGGCGACGCGCCCCGCCGCGGCCAGCGCGACGACGGCGAACTCGGCCGCCACGCCGCAGCTGACGGTCCGCTGCCGGCCGCTCGGGTCGAGGGTGCGCAGCGCCCGCGCGGGATCGGTCCGGACCTCCAGCCGGTCGCCGTCGACGCGGAAGGCCCACGGCTGGGTGTTGTGGATCGACGGGGCGCGGGTCGCGGCCTCCACGACCGCTGTCCACTGCTGCTGGTCCACTCCGGGTTCCTCTCCGTACTCGTCAGGGGTCGTCATCGGGGGCCGCCGTCCCGCCCCACCGGGGTCAGCCGCACGAGCGGGTCGCCCGGCGCGACGGTGACCCGGGGGAAGGCGCTGCGGTAGGCGGCGAGCGCGGCCGCCCGGCCGGGGTCGCCGGGCGGCAGCAGGCGGGCGCGGCGGGGCTCGTCCCGCCCGTCCCGCCGGACGGTGACCTCCCGGGGGCCGTCCGCGAGGTTGCGCCACCAGGACTTGCCGGCCGCACCGCCGACGAGGACGACGAGGTCGGCCCCGTCGGGTGCGGCCGCCACCGGCACCTCGTGGCGCCGGCCGGTGCGCCGCCCGGTGTAACCGAGGACGACGAGGGAGCGGCCGAGCAGCCGGCGTCCCGGGCCGCGGGACAGCCGGCGCACCACCGGGTTGACGAACCGGTCGCGCAGCCGCCCCACCGGCGTCCTCAGCCGACCAGCCGCTCGAGCGCGGTGGCGGCCAGCAGCCGGGCCCACCAGGGCCGGCGGACCGGTGCGGCCGGGCGGGCCCGCCGCCACAGCCGGGCGGCCGGGCGCACGGCCATCGCCCCGCCCTTCAGGCTCACCCAGCCGCCCGGGCCCATGGTGACCCGCGCCACCGCCGGGCTCGGCCGGCGCGCCAGGCGCGCGGCGACCGCGACCGCGCCGACGACGACCTCCGCCGTCGTCACCACCCGGGTGACGTCGACGACGGGGTGCCAGCGCACCCGGCCGTCGCGGACCTCGAAGGCGCCCAGCGGCCGGACCCCGGACATCCGCGCGGTCGGGCCGTGCCCCTCGCGGCCGTCGCCGGCGCTCGCCGTGTGGCCCGTCGAGGCCACGACCGGGACCACCGTGGCCCCGTCGCGCTCGACCGGCGCCCCGAAGGCCGGCGCCCGGTCGGTCGCGGTGCTGTCCCTCATCGGTCCTCCCCGTGTCGGTGTGTCCTCCCGACCGTGACACGGGCGGCCCGCCGGCTCCCCCGGCCGGAGGTCCCGGCCGCCGGGACCTCCGGCCCTCCCCGGTGGGGCTACCGGCGGGCGGCGCGCAGCCGCAGCAGCGCCACGAGCCAGGCGAGCACCGCCAGGACCGCACCGGCGACGGCGACCCACAGGGCGACCCGCACGACGACCTCCCAGCCGGGATCGAGGTCGAAGGGGAAGACCTGCAGCACGCGCACCAGCGCCACCAGCCCGACGGCCGTCGTCACGAGCGTGCCCCCGGGGATCGCCGCGCCCCGGGGGCGCGCCAGCTGCACCAGCCCGACGACGATGCCGGCGACCAGCGCCGCGTCGACGAACGGCAGCACCTGCGGGGTGTCGTCGGTCAGGAACGGCACGACGTCCCAGCCCGGCCAGACGTGGAGCAGCAGCAGGACCACCACGTCGGCCAGCACCGCGACGGCGGCGCCCACCCGGCGCCCCGTCGTCGGCGCGCGTGTCAGCTCCCCGGTCACGGCCCCATGCTCGGGACCGCAGGCCCGCCCCGGCAGGGTCGGAGGTCGCGGTCGCCCCGGGACGTACGGATGACTCCGGGGTGTCACCGGCCGGGGACTGGACCGGGCACGGCCCCGCCACCACACTGGCGGTCCCGGCGGTCAGGAGGCACCGCGTGGAACTCGGGATCGATCTCGGCACCGCCACCACGGTCGTCAGCGACGTGCGCCGCGGCATCCTCTACGACGAGCCCACCGTCATGCTCGTGCGGCGCGGCAGCGGCCGCCGGGAACGCGTCCTCGCCGTCGGCCGGGAGGCCGCCGAACTGCTCGGTCGCGCACCGTCCCGGTACGCCTCGGTGCGCCCCCTGGACGACGGCGTGGTCACCGACCTCGAGACCACCCGCACCTACCTGCGCGCGGTGCTGCGGGCGGCGGGACAGCGAGTGTGGAAACTGCCCGTCCGCGCCGTGGTCACCGTGCCCGCCGGCTCCAGCGCCCTGGAGCACCGCGCGCTCCTCGAGGCCGCCGAGGAGGCCGGCATCCGCCCGGTGACCGCGCTGGACGAGGCGGTCGCCGGGGCCGTCGGCTGCGGCATCGACCCGCTGGAGCGGCGCGTCCACATGGTCGTCGACGTCGGCGGCGGCCGGTCGGAGGCGGTCGCCTTCTGCTACGGCGGCGTGCTCGCCTCCCGCACCAGCAAGACCGGTGGCGAGGAGATGACCCTCGCCGTCGCCCGGTACCTGCGCGAGCAGCAGCAGCTCCACGTCGGCGACCTCGAGGCGGAGGCGCTCAAGGTGCGCCTGGCCTCGGCCGGGGACGAGCCGCTGGTCGTGCAGGGCCGGGACGGCGTCACGGGGCGGCCGCGGCTCGCGACGGTCCCCGCGGCGGAGGTCGCCGGGGCGCTGCGCCCGGTCGTCGACGAGGTCCTCCGGACGCTGGTCCCCTGCCTCGACGACCTCCCGCCGCAGGCGATCGCCGACGTGATGGGCGAGGGCGTGCTCCTCTTCGGCGGGTCCTCGCTGGTCCCGGGCCTGCCGCAGGAGCTGGAGCGGGCGCTGGGCCTGCCGGTCAAGTGCGCCGACGAGCCGCTGACCTGCGTCGCCGAGGGTGCCGCGCGGGCGCTGCGCAACCGGGCGCTGCTGTCGGCCTACGGCCGCCGCTGACCGCGGGTCAGGGGGCCTGCACCGGGGCGGTGGCCAGCACCCCGTCCCGGTTCTCCAGGTAGTACCGCAGCCCGTCCTCGGCGACGTCGCCCGCGCTCCTCGGCGCGGTGTCCGGGGCCTGCACGAGGGTGGTGACCACGATCTCGGGTGCCTCCATCGGGGCCGCGGCGGTCATCCAGTAGTCGTACTCGTCGTCGGCCAGGCCGCCGTCCTGAGCGGTGCCGGTCTTGCCGCCGACCGGCGCCGGCAGGTCGGCGTACCGGGCGCCCGTGCCGGAGGTCACCACCGCGCGCATGCCCTCCCGCACCGGCCCGAGCGCCGCGGCGAAGGGCAGCGGCGTGGCCGCCGGCGCCGGCAGCGCGCTCCACCCCGAGGCCGCCGTCCCGATCGCCATCCCCAGCCGGGGGGTGACCAGCTGGCCGGTGGCCGCGGCTGCGGTCCACCGGGCGTTCTGCAGCGGGGTGACCTGGATCTCGCCCTGCCCGATCCCGAGGATGACGGTCGACCCGCCGTACCAGGTGCCGCCGTCGGCCTCCACCGACTCCGGGGTGCCGAGGTAGCCGGCCGACTCGCCGGGCAGGTCGATGCCGGTCCGCTGCCCGACCCCCAGCGCCGTCGCGGTCTCGGCGATCGCCTCGGGCCCGAGCGCGAGGGCCAGCTTGTAGAAGTAGACGTCGTTCGACATGGCGATCGACTCGACGAGGTCCATCGGCCCCATCGGCTTCCAGTTGCCGAACGTGTGACCGCCGTAGGTGAGGCTGCCGCCGGTGGGCACGACCTGGCGGGGGTCCCAGGTGCCGTGCGCCTGGTTGGCCGCGGCCACCACCAGCTTGAACGTGGACCCGGGCGGCACGGCCGCCTGGGTCACGTGCTCGAGCGTCGGTGACCCGGGTGCCTCGTTCAGCGCCGCGATCGCGGCGGCGTCGGCCGGCGGCCCCCAGACGCCGTTGTCGAAGGAGGGGGCGCTGGCCATGGCCAGCACCTGTCCCGAGCGGGGGTCCATCGCGACGGCGGCCGCGACGGCTCCCACCGGCCGGCGCTGGGCGGCCAGCGCGGTCACCAGCCCGTCGTACAGTCGCCGCTGCAGGCCGACGTCCAGCGACAGCCGCAGGTCGGCGCCGGGGACGGGCTCCACCCGCTCGGCGAGGGCGACGGGCACGCCCGCCGGGTCGACGTAGAAGCACTGGCGGCCGTTGGTGCCGCGGAGCACGGCGTCGTACTGCAGCTCGAGCCCGGCCCGGCCGACCATCTCGCCGGTGGGCAGGCCGGGCCAGCGCTCCTCCGCCTCGGGCGTGGCCACGCCGACGAAGCCGAGGACCGGCCCCAGCACCGCACCCTCGGGGTACGACCGGCGGGGCTCCGGGACGACGAGCACGCCGGTGAGGCCGGCCGCGGCGACGGCGTCCGCGACGGGCCGGGGCACCTCGGCCACGGGCAGGGACAGCGCGGTGGGATCGGCCGCGTCGAGCTCGGTCTGCAGGTCGGCGGGCGGCCGGCCGGTCAGCGCGGCGAGCCGTTCGACGGCCGCGGGGTCGTCGCGGAGCAGGGCCGGGACCACGAGCACCCGGTCCACGCCGGTGCCGGCGGCCGCGGCGTCCACGGCGAGCGGGGCGTCGTGCCGGTCGGTGATGGCGCCGCGGGGCGCGGGCAACCGGGTGCAGCGGGTCATCTGCTCCTCACCGGCGAGCGAGAGCTCCTCGCCGCGGGTGACCTGCAGCCGCCAGCCGTACAGGCCGAAGGAGACCAGGAGGACCGAGACGGCGGCCGCGGCCAGCCGGACCAGCCGCGGGCGGGGGTTGCGCCGGACCGGCTCGGCCCACAGTCGCCGGCGCGTGCTGTCGCGGCGGACGCCCAGGACGACGCCGATCGCGGCGAGGTGCACGACCAGCGCCGTCCCGCCGTAGCTGAGCAGCGGGAACGGCACGCCGGCCAGGGGCAGCAGCCCGAGGTTGGCACCGACCGAGACGACGGTCTCGACGCCCATGAGGACGGCCAGCCCGCCGCCGACGAGCGCGGCGTGGGGCGTGCGCGCCCGGCGGGCGGCCAGCGCGAGCCGCCACACGAGCACGACGACGGCGAGCACGACCCCGGCACCCGCGACCAGCCCCCACTGCCCGACCAGGCTGGCCGGCGCGAGGTCGGTGTGCCCCTCGGGCAGGTACTCGGCGCGCAGCTCGCGCAGCGGGTCGTCCGCCCGGCCGGTGAGCCCGCCGGAGGCCACCGCGATGTGCGCCTGGCGCAGCGCCCACCCCGACCCGGTCGGCGACTCGTGCGCGCCGACGAGGAAGGTGCCCAGGCGCTGCAGCTGGTAGGGCTGCAGCAGGCTGATCATCAGCGGCGCCGCGATGACGACCGCGGCGCCCAGCGGCAGCAGGAAGCGCGCGGGCACCCGCCCGAGGACGAGCATCGACGCGGTGAGCACGGTCAGCAGGGCCGTCGTGCTGAGGTCGGGCTGCATCAGGGTCAGCCCGATGGGCACGGCCGCGAGCAGCAGGGCGAGGGAGAACCGCCGCCAGGCCGGCCGGGCGGAGCCGAGGACGGCGGCGAGGACCAGCAGCAGCCCCAGCTTGGCCAGCTCGGAGGGCTGGAAGGTGACCGAGCCGAGGACGAACCACCGGGTGGCGCCCTTGACCGTGACCCCGACGGTGAGGACGCCGACGAGGAAGACGACGGCCGCGGCGTAGGCGGCCCAGCCCAGCACGCCGAGGTACCGGACGCGCACCCGCCAGAACGCGGCCAGGGCCAGCACGCCCCCGGCGGCGATCGCGCCCTGGCGCAGCGCCAGCTCCTCGTCGCCGATGAGGTACAGGTTGGCCAGCCCGAGCCCGACCACGGCGAGGGCGGCGACGACGGCGAGCAGGTCGAACAGGGCGCTGCGGCGGGCCCGGCGCTCCTCCCGGGTCCGTCGCCGCCTGCCGTCCGCCCCGGTGGGCAGCCCGTCCGGTCCCCCGGACGGCTCCTCGGGGCCGGTCCAGAGCACCCGGCGCTGCCGCCTGCTCCACCGCCGGCTCCTGGCCTCGTCCGCCGGCCGGCCGGCGGGCTCGGGGTACGGCATGCGGCCCTCCCGTCGGTCAGCGGGTCAGGAGCTCGGGTGGGCACGACCCCACGGGCAGCGGCGCGGAGGCGGCCGCCGCGGGCAGGTCGGTCACGGCCAGCACCGCGACGGCCGGCAGCGGCGGCAGCGCGACGACGCCGACGGCCTCGGCCCGCGTCCCTCCCGCCGGGACGGTGCGCGTGCCCCCCGGCGCCGTGGACGTGGCGCCGGTGCAGCGGTCGACGAGCAGGTAGGACCAGGTCACCTGCTGGTCGGCGGCCCCGGCGACCAGCCGCACCTGCACCCGCACGGTGCACGGTGTGCCCGGCTGGCACCCGGTGAGGCCGCGCAGGTCGACCCCGGTCACGCTGCCGGCCGCCGCCGGGGCGGGGGGTGCGATCGCGACGCCGTCCGGTTCGGGTTCCGCGGCGGTCGCCTCCTCACCGCTGCGGCCGGCGTCGAGGAGCACCTCGACGTCCTCGGCGATGTCGTCGCGCAGCACGACGACCTCGACCGTGACCACCGCGGCCAGGACCACGACCGACAGCAGCCACGCGCCGACGCGCCGCGCGGTCCGGGAGCCCTCCCGCCGGACCGGGCGGGCCACCGGAGCGCGGACCGCGGCCGGTGGGGGCCCGCCCGACGGCCCGCCCGCACCGATCGCCCGCACCAGCGCGCCGAGCTCGGCGCGGACGGCGCCGCGGTCGAGCGCGGCGGCCGACTCGGTGAGCCGGCGCGCCACGGCGGGGACGCCGTCGCCCGGCAGGTCCGCGATCCCGGCGTCGACCGCGGCCGACAGCGGGTCCGCGGTGGGATCGGCGCCGGGCCGGGTGGCGGCCGCGACGCCGGCGAGGACCGCCGCGACGGCGGAGGCGGTCGGGGGCGGGCCGCCGTCGAGGACCACGCACCCGTCGGGTCCGACCACGACCCCGCCCGGCGCCCAGGCGGGGTCGGCGGCCCCGGCGGCCGGCAGCTCCGCCACCGCCTCGAGGACGGCCGTCGCCAGCTCCAGCGCCTGGGGAGGGGTGAGCCGGGCGAGGGCCAGCAGGCGCGGGAGCGCGACCCCGTCGCGGGGGACCGGCGGTGCAGCGGGCGGCTGCCGGCCGGGGGCGAGGTCGGGGTCCGGGCCCGGGCCGTGGCGCTCGGGCGACCGCTGGATCGTCAGGTCCGCCACGGGCACCCACCGCCCCATCCGTGTGCTCAGATGTCCCCGGGTCCGGCTCCGCCCAGGCTGGCGCACGGTGGCCCCCGCTGTCACCGGGTCACGGTGTGGTGCCGTCCCGGAACCGGCGCGTCGCGCGCGGGAACGCGGCGCGTCGCGGGTGGGACGCGTCGACGGGTTCCGGATCCCCGGTCGCCGTCAGCCGCCGGGCGTGGCCTGGAGGTCGTCGCGCAGCCGGACCCGCGCCGCCCGCAGCGGCCTGCCGTGGTCGCCCGGCTCGGTCCAGTCCACGGTGACGACCTGCCCGGCCCGCAGCGGGCCGCCGTCCACCACGGCGGCGTCGGCCCAGCACTCCTCGGGCGGGTCGGTCACCTCGATGACGCCGCCGGTGCCCTCGTCCCACCGGACGACGGTGCCCGCCGAGCTGCCGTTGCGTGCCATGCCGCAAGGCTGCGCCCCGCAGGCGCGGGCGACAACCACGGGCCCGGCCACCCGGCGTGCGGACCGGCCAGGACGTCCGGTCCGGGTCCCGGCCCGCCGATGGGAGGGGGGTGAAGCCGCAGCGCCCCTCCGTCCTCGTCACCGGCAGCTCCTCGGGCCTCGGCCTGCAGACCGCCGTCGAGCTGGCCGGCCGCGGCTGGCAGGTCGTCGCCTCGATGCGCGACCCGCAGCGGCGCACGGCGCTCGACGCCCGCGCCCGGGAGGCCGGCCTCGACCCGCTCGACGTCGTCGCGCTCGACGTCACCGACCCCGACGCGGCGAAGCGGGCGGTGGAGGAGACGCTGGAGCTCACCGGCGGCCGGCTCGACGCGCTCGTCAGCAACGCCGGCACGGCCTCGGGCGGCGCCTTCGAGGACACCGACGAGGCGGAGTGGCAGCGGGTCCTCGACACCAACCTGCTCGGCGCCATGCGGCTGACCAAGCTGGTCCTGCCGGTGATGCGCGCGCAGCGCTCCGGGCGCCTGCTGTTCGTCTCCAGCGACTCCGCGCGCTACGGCAACCCCGGCCTGTCGCTGTACTGCGCGTCGAAGTGGGCGCTCGAGGGCTGGGCGGAGTCGCTGGCCTACGAGGTGGAGCCCTTCGGCGTCCGGGTGGTCCTGCTCGAGCCGGGCAACTACGACACCGCCATCTGGTCGACCACCCCGCGCGTCGCCCCGCCGGAGAGCCCCTACGCCGGCCTGCTGGCCACGGTCGAGCGCTTCGTGGTCGAGGAGCACCTGCCGCGCTCGCGCGACCCGCGGGAGGTCGGCCGCGCCGTGGCGCGCGCGCTGACCGCCGGGCGCCCGCCGTTCCGGGTGACGGTCGGCCCGGACGCCCGCCTCGCCGGGGTCCTGGGCCGGCTCCCCTACCGGGCGACGGCGGTCGCCGTGCGGCGGCTCACCGGCCTGCACCGCTGGCGCCCCTGAGCCGGCGCCGCGCGCACCGGCCGGGGACGGCGGAGGCTGGGCGCGTGCGACGTCCCACGCTGACCTCCTCGGCCGCCGTCGTCCTGACCGCCCTGGCGGGCACGGCCGCGACCGACGTCGACTCGACCTGGTACCGCCGCCTCGACAAGCCCCGCTGGCAGCCGCCCGGACCGGTGTTCGGGATCGTGTGGACCGGGCTCTACGCGCTGCTGGCGTTCGCCGGCGGGCGCGGCCTGCGGCTCGCCGGCGCGGCCGACCCCGGCTACGCCCGCGCCTTCGCGGGCAACCTGGTGCTGAACGCGGGCTGGTCGTGGGCGTTCTTCCGCGCGCACCGGCCGCCGCTGGCGACCGTGGAGGCGGCGGTGCTGGCCGCGTCGACCGCCGACCTCGCCCGGCGGACCGCCCGGCTCGACCGCACCGCCGGCCAGGCGCTGCTCCCCTACGCGGTCTGGACGGCGTTCGCGACCGTGCTGAGCGGGGAGATCGCCCGCCGCAACCGCGGCTGACCCGGCCTCAGCCGCGGGCGACCGGGGCGCCGCCCCAGGCGACCTGCACCGCGGCGCCGTAGGCGGCGGGGTCGACGTCGCCGAGCAGCAGCCGCTGCACCAGGAAGCCGATGACCGACGAGAGCATCGTCGCGCCCAGGTGCTCGGGATCGGCGTCGGCGGGCAGCCGGCCGGCCGCCTGGTTCCGGCGGGCGACCTCGACGAAGAACCCGCGCATGGTGCGGTAGGCGCGCTCGACGGCGGCGTGCACCGGGGGGTTGCGCAGCGACTCCCCCCACGCCTGGACGGCGACCCGGGTGAGGTCGACCGGCCCGCGCCCGGCCACGTCGGCGACCATCCGCACCGCCGTCGCCACCGCCGTCGCCGGGTCGGGGACGTCGTCGCGCAGCAGCACCTCGAAGCGGCCGGCGGCCTCCCCGACCACCCGCTCGACGATCGCCGCGATGAGCTCGTCCTTGCTGCGGAAGTAGCGGTAGACCGCGCCGGCCGAGAGGCCGGAGGCGGCGATGACGTCGGCCATGCCGGTGGCCTGGAAGCCGTTGGCCGCGAAGCGGGCGGTGGCCGCGTCGAGGATCTGGTCGCGGCGGGCAGCGAGGTGGGACTCGGGGACGCGGGGCACGGACCCATCATAAAGCGAACGACCGTTCTTGACGACGAGGTGCGGCGGGTCCACACTGGCGCACGCAAGCGAACGGTCATTCGTTCTACAGGAGCGGTCCCGATGCCCACCTCCGCCACACCCCCGGCTCGGACCCCGCGCGGGTCCGCCGTCGCGGCCGTCGCCGCGGTCGCCGTCCTGCTCACCGTCGTCCTGACCGCGTTCGCGTGGCCCGCCGTCCGGTCGGCGCCGCACGACCTGCCCCTCGCCGTAGCGGGGCCGCCGGCCGCCGTCGGGCAGGTGGCCGGCGCCCTCCACTCCGCCGCGCCGGGTGCGTTCGACGTCCGGCCGGTGGCCGACGAGGCCGCGGCCCGCGGGGCGATCGAGGAGCGCGAGGTCCACGGCGCCGTCGTCGTCGACACCGGCGGCCCCCGGCTGCTCGTCGCCTCGGCCGCCTCCCCCACCGTCGCGAACTCCCTGCGCCAGGTGGCGGCCGGCCTCGGCGCGGCCACCGGGACGCCCGTGCCGGTCGAGGACGTCGTCCCCGCCCCGGAGGCCGACCCGCGCGGTGCCGGTCTCGCCGCCGCCGCCCTGCCGCTCGCCCTGGGCGGGATCGTCACCGCCGGGCTGACCTCGCGGCTCGTCCGTGGGCGGGGGCGGCGGGTGGCCACGGCGCTCGCCGCCTCGGTGGCCGGCGGGATGGTGACCGCCACCGTCCTGGGCAGCTGGCTGGGGTCGGTCGAGGGGTCGTGGTGGACGACGGCGGCCGTGGTGGCCTTCGGCATCGCGGCGACCGCACTGGTCCTGCTGGGCCTGCACGAGCTGCTCGGCACGCCGGGGCTGGCCCTGGGCGCGGCGGTCACGGTGCTGCTCGGCAACCCGCTGTCCGGCCTGTCCGGGGCGCCCGACCTCCTGCCGGGCGCGTGGGGCACCGTCGGCCAGTGGCTGCCCCCGGGGGCGACCGGGACCCTGCTTCGGGCCACCTCGTGGTTCGACGGCGCCGGGGTGGGCCCGGCGGTGCTCGTGCTCACGGCCTGGTGCCTGGCCGGCCTGACCCTGATCGGCGCGGCGGCCGCCCGCGCCCGCCGCTCCCGGCCGGCCGTGTCGGCGCCCGCCGCCCGGGAGGCCGTGCCGGTCTGAACCTCCCTGCTCGACGACGGCTGCCGCCGCGCTCACCGCACCGGTGGGCGCGGCGGCGCACCGCCCGCACGTCGCGGTCGTCGACGTGCTCCGCGGCAGCCTGGCCGCCCTCACCGACGCCGCGGGCCCCCGCCGCGGTCGCGCCCTCGGCCCGCCTGCCGGGACCGACCGGTACGCCGCGGGCACCGAGCTGGACCGCTTCGTCCGGCTGCGCAACCGGCGCTGCCGGTTCCCGGGGTGCCGCGCCCGCACGCGCACGTGCGACCTCGACCACTGCCCACGGTGGCCCGAGGGCCGCACCACCCACGCGAACCTGTGCTGCCCGTGCGAGCACCACCACCGGCTCGAGCACCAGGCGCCCGGCTGACGGTTCGACGCCGGCGACGACGGCGCTCTCGAGGTGACGACACCGGGCGGCGAGGTGCGGCACCGCCGTCCCCCGCGCTTGGAGAGTGATCTCGACCTGCCGCCCTTCTGACCGGCGCGCCACGGCCGGCCCGACCACCTGCCGCGCTCCGGACAGCGGCGCGCACGGGCAGTGACGACCCGCGCGGCCAGGTGACCCCGCGACACGCGGCCGGTCGGCCGCGACGCGCGGACTCCCGTAGACGACCGGAACGGTCCGGGTCACGATGGGCGTCCACGCCGTCCGGCAGCTCAGGGGGGAGCGCAGTGGACAGGTCACGACGGGGGATCCGCTCGGCCCGGTTCATCCCGGCCGTCGGTGCGAGCGCCTGCGCACTGGGGGTGGCGGCGGCACTGACCGCGGCATCGGGGGCACCCGCCGCCGGCGGCGTCGGAGGGGCACCCTCCTCCGCCGGTGACGTGGACGCGTCGGCGTCCGACCCGGCCTCCGACGCCGGCCCGCTGGCCCTGCCGAGCATCGGCGTGCTCGCCCCCGGCTTCGAGAACGGGTGGGCGCCCGCGCCGCCGCTGGAGCCCGTCGTCGACTGGACGACCCTGACGCCCGCGGACCCGTTCCCGCCCCTCGCCCGCGACCTGGACCGCTACCTCGACGAGGGCGCCTCCGCGGGGACCCAGGCCGCGCCGTCGAGCAGCCCCGCGGCCGCCCCGTCGAGCAGCACGGCGGCAGCGCCGTCGACCGCTCCCGGCGTCACGCCCGCGCCTGCCCCGGCGGGGACCCCGAGCGCCACCCCGACGCCCACCGGCACCCCGACGCCGACCGGGCCGGCCTCCACCAGCCCGAGCACCGCCCCGGCCGCAGCCCCCACCGGGACACCGGCGCCGACCGGGACGCCGAGCCCGTCGCCCGGCCAGACCCCGACGCCGACGGAGACGCCAGCGCCGACGGAGACGCCCGCGCCGACCGAGACGCCCGCGCCGACCGAGACGCCCACCCCGTCGCCGACCGAGACGCCCAGTCCGTCGCCCACGGAGTCGCCGGCCCCCACCGAGACGCCGGCACCGTCGCCCACGGAGACGCCGGCTCCCGTCGAGACGCCCGAGCCGACCGAGACCCCCGAGCCGACCGAGACCCCCGAGCCGACCGAGACCCCCGAGCCGACCGAGACCCCGACGCCGACGGAGACGCCCGCGCCCACCGAGACGCCCGCACCGACGCCGGCACCCGCCGAGACCCCTGGCCCGACGGAGCCGACCGACACCCCGGCCCCCGCGCCCACCGACCCGGCGTGCGAGGACCCCGAGGTGACGGACCCGGCGACACCGGCACCCGAGCAGCCGGCCGCCGACCCCGCGGCCACCACCCCGGCCGAGACCCCGGAGGCCACCGCCTGCACGCCGGCCGAGCCGGCGCCCGCGGCCCCCTGACCGAGGACGAACGGAGGCCCCCACCCCTGGCACGGGGTGGGGGCCTCCGTCACGTCACGGGGCGCCGGCAGGCAGGCCCCGGGCCGCGAGCAGGTCAGCGCTCGGCGGCCTTGGCGAAGTGGGCCACGCACTGGCCCTGGTTGCGGAACGTCGGCTGGAAGCTGAGGGCCCAGCCGCCGTCCTGGCACATCTGGCCGCTGTTCAGGCGACCACCCCTGCCGAACGTGTAGCGGGTGCCGTCGAACTCGATGGCCTCGAGCAGGCCCTCACCCTCGACGCCGGAGCCGAGGGAGAAGCCGAACGCCTTCACCTCGGCTCTGGGGAAGGCCGTGCGCCACTCGTCGAGGGTGCCGTACCAGTCGCTACCCGAACCACCACCGGTCTCCGGGGCTGCGGCCTTGACGAAGGTCTTGGCGGCCTTGTTGACCCACCAGTCGGTCCCGTACGACCCCGGCTCGCCTACGAGGATCCCGTCCGCGCTGCCGTCCGCGTCGAAGTCGACGACGAGCTGGAAGCCTGGCGGGATCGTCCCCGAGATCGGCGTGTAGTCGAGGCTGGGCTCCCCCACGCCGGAGAGCGGGACGTCGTCGGCAGAGACGTACTCGGCGACCTTTCGGTGCTCGTCTTCCCCTCGGTCCAGATGTGCAGCGCAGTGCCCCGGACGTCGTAGTGACCAGTCGCTCGGGTGTCGCTCAGGATCCCGATGAAGTCCCCCGGGGCCTTGAGGACCTCGGTCTCCGCGGCCTGGGCGGCCGGACCGGTGAGCAGGATGGTGACGCCGGCGGCGAGAGCCCCGGCGAGGGCGGTGCTGCGGCGCACGCGTCGTCTCCTCGGTGAGGGCGCCGGACACGGTCTCCGGCGCGGTGCCCGGACGCCAGGTCGCCGTCGGCCCGGTACCGCGGAGGTCCGCACCGTGCCGGACGCACCCGTCCCACCACCCCCGCGGACCCCGCTCGTGCAGCCGGAGGACGGGCGGACGACCATGGGGCGTGCCCATCGACGCCACCACCACCTACACCGCCGACCCCGACCGCGTCCTCGCCGTCCTCACCGACGAGACCTTCCTGCGCGAGGTCGCCGCGGCCCTCGAGGCGCAGGTGCACGAGGCGTCCAGCAGCGCCGACGGCACCGCCACCACGACGCGGGTGCGCCTGTCGGCCCCCACGACGGGCATCCCGCCGGTCTTCGCCCGCTTCGTCGGCAGCACCGTGCCCGTCTCGCAGACCACCACCTGGACCCCGGACGGCGACGGCGGCCACCGCGGCGCCCTCGACCTGCGCGCCGAGATCATGGGCCGCGAGGCGCGGGTGCGCTGCGAGCGGCGGCTGACCCCCTCCGCCGACGGGACGCGCGCCACGGTCACCGGCGACGCGAAGGTCCACGCCCCGCTCATCGGCCGGCAGGCCGAGGCCGCCGTCCGCGACCTGGTCACCCAGGTGGTGCTGCGTCGCGAGCACGAGGTGCTGCAGCGCCGGCTCGGCGAGTCCGGCTGAGGGCCGCTCAGGCCAGCCCGGCCAGCGCCCGCAGCAGCACCTCCCGGGTCTGCGCCGGGTCCACGACGTCGTCGACCTCGAACGCCGAGGCCACGGTCAGCGCCCCGCCCCGCGCGTAGGACTCCGCCACCAGCTCGGCGAAGCGCACCTCGCGCGCCGCGGGCGGCAGCGCCTCCAGCTCCCGCCGCGACCCCAGCCGGACGGCGCCCTCCAGGCTCATCGGCCCGAACTCGCCGGTCGGCCAGGCCAACGTCAGCAGCGGGGCCCGCAGGTCGCCGCCGAGCATCGCCATCGCGCCCAGGCCGTAGGCCTTGCGCAGCACCACCGCCAGCAGCGGCGTGCCCAGCTGCGCGCCGGCGACGTAGAGCCCGCCGAAGCGCCGCACGGTGCCGGTGCGCTCGGACTCCGGCCCGACCATGAACCCGGGGGTGTCCACCAGCGAGACCACCGGCAGCCCGGCCGACGCGCACAGCCGCAGGAACGCCGCCGCCTTGTCCGCCGACTCCCCGTCGATGGCGCCGCCGAGGTGGCGCGGGTCGTTGGCGAGGAAGCCCACCGGCCGCCCGCCCAGCCGCGCCAGCGCGGTGACGACGCCGCGGCCGAACGCCGGACGCAGCTCCAGC
The DNA here is from genome assembly GCF_054050055.1 of Geodermatophilus sp. SYSU D00814. NCBI lineage: Bacteria > Bacillati > Actinomycetota > Actinomycetes > Geodermatophilales > Geodermatophilaceae > Geodermatophilus > Geodermatophilus sp. SYSU D00814. Next base: position 21,578 of record NZ_JBJGYP010000011.1, on the reverse strand, counting down.
ACGCTCCCGGCGTCGGCCAGCGTGGCGACCACCGGCCGCACGTCGTAGCTGCGCACCCGGTTGGCCGGCAGCGCCGTCCGCAGCGGCCCCTGGTCGGCGTCCTCCCCCGGCTCGACCCGCCCGGCCAGCAGCCCCACCGCCTGCCGGGCGGCGGCCACGGCGGCGGCGTCGTCGGGCACCACGACGTCGACGACACCGGTGGCCGCGTGCACCGCCGTCGGGCCGACGTCGTCCGGCGCGACGACGCCGAGCCCACCGGCCTCGATCATCGCCGGGCCGCCCATGCCGATGCTGCTGTCCTCGGTGGCGACGACGACGTCGCAGCAGCCCACCAGCGCGGCGTTGCCGGCGAAGCAGTACCCCGAGACGACGGCGACGGTGGGCACCCGGCCGGCCAGGCGCGCCATGGTGGTGAAGGTCGGCACGTCGAGGTGGGAGAAGCCGCCGCCGTCGGTGTCGCCCGGCCGCCCGCCGCCGCCCTCGGCGACCAGCACCACCGGCAGCCCCCGGTCGGCGGCGAGCTCCAGCAGCCGGTCGGTCTTGCGGTGGCCGGTGCGCCCCTGCGTGCCGGCCAGCACGGTGTAGTCGTAGGCCAGCACCGCGCAGGGGACGCCGCCGACCTCGCCGAGGCCGGTGACGATGCCGTCGGCGGGCGTGCGGGCGACGAGCTCTTCCAGCGACCGTCGGGCGCGCTGCGCGGCGAGGCCGAGCTGTCCGTACTCGACGAAGGTGCCGTCGTCGACCAGCGCGGCCACGGTCTCCCGGGCGGTCATCCGGCCCGCGGCGTGCCGGGCGGCGACCGCCTCCGGCCGCGCCTCGTCGAGCGTGGCGGCCTGCCGCTCGAGCAGCTCGGCGAGCTCCGGGCGGATCGCGCCGGGGTCGTCGTCGGCCGGTCCGCCGTCGGCACCGCCCACCTCGCCGGGCACCACCCCGCCGAGCACCGCGCCGGCGGTCAGGACGTCGCCCACGCGCACCGCCAGGCCGGTGAGCACGCCGCCGGCCGGTGCGACGACCACGTGCTCCATCTTCATCGCCTCCAGCACCAGCAGCGGAGCGCCCGCGGCGACGGCGTCCCCATCGGCGGCGGCCACCTCGACCACCGCGCCCGACAGCGGCGCGGTCACCGGCAGCACGCCGTCGACGGGCCGCACCTCCTCCACGGGCCGGTCGGGCACCAGCTCGGCCAGCCGCGCGTCGACCAGGTCGGTGGTGGCCGTTCCGGCGGCCACCTCCGGCAGCCCGACCAGCGCGGCGAGCAGGTCCCCGTTCACCGGCACGCCGGCGACGTCGAGCTCGGCCAGCGCCCGGGCGGTACCGGCGAGCGCGCGGGGCAGGTCGCGGTCGTGCACGACGACCTTGGCCAGCAGCGAGTCGTAGCGGGGGCCGACCTCGGCGCCGGGCACCGCGGCGGTGTCCACCCGCACGCCGCGCCCGGTCGGCGGGACGAACCGCTCGAGCACGCCGGTGCCCGGCCGCACGGTGCCGTCGGGCAGCAGCGTCTCGGCGTTGACCCGGACCTGGACGGCGGCGCCGCGGACCGGGGGCGGCGCGGACAGGCCCAGGTCGGCCAGCGACAGCCCCTCGGCCAGCCGGATGCCCACCTCGACGAGGTCGAGGCCGGTGACCTCCTCGGTGACGGTGTGCTCGACCTGCAGCCGCGGGTTGACCTCGAGGAAGGCGACCTCGCCGCCGCGGACGAGGAACTCCACCGTCGCCAGGCCGCGCAGCCCCGCCGAGCCGCACAGCGCGCTCGCCCAGGCGGCCAGGCGGGCGCGCAGGTCGTCGTCGAGGGCCGGGGCGGGCGCGACCTCGACCAGCTTCTGCCGGCGCCGCTGCAGCGAGCAGTCGCGGTCGCCGAGGGCCACCACGCGGGCGCCGTCGCCGGCCACCTGCACCTCGACGTGCCGCGCGCCGGTCAGCAGCCGCTCGAGGTAGAGCGCGCCGTCGCCGAACGCCGCGAGCGCCTCCGACCGGCAGCGCTCCAGGGCTGCGGGCAGCGCGGCGGGATCGTGCACCGGCCGCATCCCGCGCCCGCCGCCCCCGGCGAGCGCCTTGACCATCGCCGGGCCGCCGGCGAGGAACGCCGCGGCCGCCTCGGGGCCCGGGTCGGCGCCGGTGGCGGCCAGTACCGGCACGCCCTGCTCGACCGCCCGCGCCCGGGCCCGCGTCTTGTCGCCGAACAGCGCCAGCACGCCCTCGTCCGGGCCGACGAAGGCGATGCCCGCGTCGGCGCAGGCGCGGGCCAGCCGCGGGCTCTCGGCGAGGAAGCCCCAGCCGGGGTGCAGGCCGTCGGCGCCGCTGCGCACGGCGGCACCGACCACCGCGGCGACGTCGAGGTAGGCGGCCGGGCCGGCGCCGGGCAGCCGGACGGCGTCGTCGGCGCGGCGCACGTGCAGGCTCCCGGAGTCGTCGTCGGGGGCGACCGCGACGGTGGACAGCCCGAGGGCGGCGGCGGTCCGCAGCACGCGGACGGCGACCTCGCCGCGGTTGGCGACCAGCAGCCGGGTGACGCTCACGGACGCCGGAGTCTAGGGAGCGCGCCGCCGCGATCCGGGGCAGGCTGCCGGACATGACGACGCCGACGCAGCCCGAGCCCGACGCCCCCCAGCCGCGCGACATCGCCGTGGAGATGGAGACCCAGGAGGTGGCCGCCCACCTGGAGGAACGCAGCGACCCCGAGCAGCCGGCCAACCCGGCCTGAGCGGGGGACGCGGGCCCGCTCCCGGGCGTAGCGTTCTCGCATGTCCGCCGAAACCGGTACCGGACGCCTGGTCGCCGGGCGCTACGCGGCGTCCGAGGTCATCGGCCGCGGTGGCATGGGCGTCGTGTGGCGGGCCACCGACCGGGTGCTGCACCGGCCGGTCGCCCTCAAGGAGATCGTCTACCCGTCGCACCTCACCGACGAGGAGCGCGAGTCCCTGCGGCTGCGGACCCTGCGCGAGGCCCGGACGGCGGCCCGGCTGGTGCACCCCTGCGTCACCACCCTCTACGACGTCGTCGAGGAGGACGGCCGGCCCTGGCTGATCATGGAGCACGTGGAGTCCCGCAGCCTGCAGGAGATCGTGCAGCGCTCGGGCCCCCTGCCGTGGCGCACCGTCGCCCGCATCGGCCTCGACGTCCTCGACGCGCTGGAGGCCGCGCACGCGGCGGGCATCGTGCACCGCGACGTCAAGCCGGCCAACGTGCTCGTCGGGGCCGACTGCTCGGCGCACCTGACCGACTTCGGCATCGCCACGGCCACCGGCGACGCGTCCATCACCACCTCGGGCGCCATCCTCGGCTCCCCCGCCTACATGTCGCCCGAGCGGGCGCGCGGCGAGGAGCCCGGGCCCGCCGTCGACCTGTGGTCGCTGGGCGCCACGCTGTACACGGCGGTCGAGGGCCGGCTCGCCTTCGACCGGCCCGAGCCGATGGCCACGCTGCTCGCCGTCGTCCAGGAGGACCCCGCCCCCGCCGAGCGGGCCGGCCCCCTGGCGCCGGTGCTGCAGGGGCTGCTCACCCGCGACACCGCGCAGCGGTGGGACGTCGCCCGCGCGCGGGCCGGCCTGCGCGACGCGCTTGCCGGTGCCGGGCCGGGTCCGGCCTGGTCCCCGCCCGAGCCCGCCGGGCCTCCCGCCGAGAACGCGCCGGCGCTGGGCGGCCAGGTGGAGCGCTTCGAGCTCGACGACCTGCGCGCGCTGGCCTCGGTCATCGGCACCGTCGCCCGCGACGCGCGCGACCAGGCCCGCTACCTCGCCGACAAGCGCAAGGAACGGAAGGAGCGCAAGGAGCAGCGGCACGCCGAGGAGCAGCGGCACGGCGCGGAGCGCGCGCCGGACCGCGCGCCGGACCGCGCGCACCGTGCGCGCCCGGCCGCGCCACCGGCTCCCGCGCCGCAGACTCCCCGGCCCGCCGCCGCCCGGGGGATGCCGCGCGCGCCGCAGCACACCCGCCGGCGGGGAGTCCAGCGCTGGCGGTTCAAGCGCCGCTGGGTGGTCGTGCCGGTCGTCGTCACCGTGCTGGCCGTGCTCGCCGCCCTGGGCGGGCTGGTGGCGCTGGTCGCCGCCCTCCTCGGCTTCTGGTGATCAGCCCCGGCGGACCAGCCCGGCGGGGTCGAGCCGGTGCTGGGCGACGTAGTACAGCGTCGCGCCCTCCGGCACCGGGGTGTCCCAGGAGGGGCTGACCTGCAGGCCCTCGCCGGTGCGCAGGGCCAGCACCGTCGCGGCGTGGTCGCGGCCGAAGGCGGTCTGGCACTCGCCGAAGGTGCGGTGCGGCAGTCCCGCCGGCACCCGCACCGAGTAGGTGTTGCCGTGCCCGCCGGCGGTCATCAGCTCGTTGTAGACCTGGGTGAGCCCGGGGTCGGCCGCCTCCTCCGACAGCAGGAACGGCATGTGCCACTGCACCACCTGCACCCCGGCGTTGACGTAGCGCAGCGTCGCGCGCCGGCCGAGGTCGCGCACGGCGGCGACCATGTGCACGTCGGGGTTGGCGTGGTCGACGGCGACGGCGATGGCCAGCGTCTCGTTGTCGTCGCGGCCGTCGATGACCACCGTGCGGGCGCGGGCCACCCCGGCGCGGGTCATGACGTCGGCGTGCGTCAGGTCGCCGCGCACGAAGGAGACCGCCGGCTCCTCCGGCATCGGGTTGACCGCGACGTCGTCGTGCGCGCACAGCGCGATCCGCGTGCCCGGCTCGACGGTCAGCTCGGCGACGATGCGCTCGGTGCGCCCGGGTGTGTAGCCCAGGACGACGACGTGGTCCCGGAGGTCCAGGCCGACCACTCCTCTCAGCCGCTTGCCCCGCGTGGTCTGCAGGGCGGTGGCCAGCTCGGTGAACAGCAGGGTCAGCGTGACGATCCCGCCGACGATGACGTAGGCGCCGACGACGCGGCCGCCGGCCGACACCGGGAACAGGTCGCCGTAGCCGACGGTGGCGGCGGTGACGACGAAGTACCACCAGTAGTTGGCCGGCTCGGCGATGCCGCTGCCGGGCGGCTCGACCAGCGCCATCGCCGCCCAGCTGGTGAGGAACACCAGGACGGCGACGGCCAGCGGCAGCCGCCAGCCGCCGAGCCGCAGGCGCAGGGTGCGCAGGAGCCGCTGCAGCAGGAACGGCAACGCGGGACCCCCTCGGCCGGGCGGGCGGACACCGCAACCTACCGTCGCGCCGCCGCCCGGGGCGTCCCCCGTGAGCGGGAGGGGTAGCGCTGCGGCATGCGCACCTCCGAGCTCCTCCGGTACGCCTACGCGCAGGTCGGCGAGACGCTGCGGCGCGCCGTCGCCGACCTGACCCCCGAGCAGCTGGCGCAGCGGCCCGGGCCGGACGCCAACCCCGTCGGCTGGCTGGCCTGGCACCTGCTGCGCGTGCAGGACGACCACCTCGCCGACGTCGCCGGCACGGAGCAGGTGTGGACCGCGCAGGGCTTCGCCGCCCGCTTCGGCCTGCCGGTCGACGACGCCGCCACCGGCTACGGCATGTCCGCGGCGGAGGTCGACGCGGTGCGGGTGCCCTCCACGGGGCTGCTGCTGGAGTACGCCGACGCCGTCGCCGCCGCGAGTGCCGCGTTCCTCGACGGGCTGACCGACGACGACCTCGACCGCGTCGTCGACGAGCGGTGGGACCCGCCGGTGACCCTCGGCGTGCGGCTGGTCAGCGTGCTCTCCGACGACCTGCAGCACGTGGGCCAGGCCGCCTACGTGCGGGGGCTGCTCGGCGCCTGACCCGCCGCGCCCCCGCCCGAGTGAGCGCCTGCGGTCGGCGACGCGCGCCGACACGCCGTCCCGGTCGGCCACGACTGCCCACTCGGCGGCGGGACGGCGACGATCCACGCCGTCCGGCGGCGGACTCCGCCCGCGCGTAGCGTCGGCGCGTGGCCGAGACCGCGCTCACCGACTTCTACGCCCTCGAGGACCTGCTCACCCCCGAGGAGGTCGAGATCCGCGACCGCGTGCGGAACTGGTGCGCCAAGGAGGTCACGCCGCGGATCAACGACTACTGGGAGCGCGCCGAGTTCCCCTTCGAGCTGGTGCCCGGCTTCGCCGAGCTCGGCATCGCCGGGGGCACCATCCAGGGCTACGGCTCGCCGGGGATGAGCTGCGTCGCCGCCGGGCTGGTCGCCGCCGAGCTCGCCCGCGCCGACGGCAGCATCGGCACCTTCAACGGGGTGCACAGCTTCCTCGCGATGCAGTCGATCGCACTGCTGGGCTCGGAGGAGCAGCGCGAGCGGTTCCTGCCGCCGATGGCGCGGATGGAGCAGATCGGCGCGTTCGGGCTGACCGAGCCGCAGCACGGCAGCGACGCCGTCGCCCTGGAGACCAGCGCGCGCCGCGACGGCGACGTCTTCGTGCTCGACGGGCAGAAGAAGTGGATCGGCAACGGCACGATCGCCGACCACGTCATCGTGTGGGCGCGCGGCGAGGACGGCCAGGTCGGCGGCTACGTGGTCGAGAAGGGCACGCCCGGCTTCACCGCCCGGGTGATGACCGGCAAGACGGCGCTGCGCGCGGTGTGGCAGGCCGAGATCACCCTCGAGGGCGCGCGGGTGCCGGCGGAGAACCGGCTGGAGAACTGCCGGTCGTTCAAGGACGTCTCCACCATCCTCGACCGCACCCGCTACACGGTGGCGTGGCGGGCGCTGGGGCTGGCGACGGCGGCCTACGAGCTGGCGCTGGAGCACAGCCTCCACCGCGAGCAGTTCGGCCAGCCGATCGCCGGCTACCAGCTGGTGCAGGAGAAGCTGGCCCGGATGCTCGCCGAGATCACGACGATGCAGCTCATGTGCTGGCGGCTGTCCACCCTCGCCGACGCCGGCCGGATGACCGCGGCCATGGCGTCGCTGGCCAAGCGGCACTGCTGCGCCACCGCCCGGCAGATCGTCGCCGACGCCCGCGACCTGTTCGGCGGCGACGGCATCCTGCTCGAGCACCACATCGCCCGCCACCACGCCGACATCGAGGCGATCTACACCTTCGAGGGCACCGACCACGTGCAGGCGCTCATCGTCGGCCGCGAGATCACCGGCCTGTCGGCGATCAGCGGCCGCCGGCGCTGAGCGGGCGGGCGCTCACGCGCCCTGCGTGTGCCCGGGCGGGGCGCGGGGAAGGGTCGGGACCTCCCCAGCCGCGGGGACCGAGCCCGATCAGCCGGGAGACACCGTGACCGAGACCCAGCGCGACGTGGTGGAGCTGCTCAGTGCCGACCACCGCGAGTTCGACCGCATCTTCCGTGAGCTCGAGCAGCTCATGGGCAGCACCGACCCCGACGCGCTCGCCCGCAAGCGCGCCCTCGTCGACGAGGTCAGCATCGGCCTGGTCAAGCACTCCGTCGCCGAGGAGACCCAGGTCTACCCGCGGGTGCAGAAGGAGGTCGACGCCGAGGAGGCGCAGCGGTCCAAGCACGAGCACGACCGGGCCGAGCACACCATGAAGCAGCTCGAGCGGCTCGACCCGTCCGACGAGCGCTACGACGCCGAGATCCGGACGCTCATCCACGAGATCCGCGGCCACGTCGAGCACGAGGAGGGCCGCATGTTCACCGAGCTACGCGCCTCCTTCGACCACGCGGAGCTGGTGCGCATGGCCGAGCAGGTGGAGCGCGTCAAGAAGATCGCGCCGACCCGGCCGCACCCGATGACGCCCAACGAGGGCGTGGTCCGGACGGTGGTCGGGCCGGTCGCCGCGCTCATCGACCACCTGCGCGACGCCGTCAGCGGGCGGGGCAAGCAGGACACCTGAGCCGTCCGGCACCGCCGCTGCCCTCCCGGCGTTACCGTCGGGAGGGCAGCGGCGGTGAGAGGGGTCTTCGGTGGAGCCAGTCAGCCTGGTGGTCGGTGCGGCACTGCTGGCCGTCGGGTTCGTGGCCGGGCGGCTCGGACGGCGCCGTCCCGCCGCGCCGCCGCCGAACCCCGTGCCGCTGTGCGGCTGCGGTCACGCGCTGAGCCAGCACGACACCGAGACCAACACCTGCTACGCCGAGCTGCGCCGCGACACCTACGACAAGCGCGGCCGCTGGGCCGGGCACACCTGGGTGCCCTGCACCTGCCGGCAGTACGTCGGCCCGCGCCCGATCGACGAGGTCTTCGTCCCCCGGATCCTGCCGCCGGCGGAGTGAGCGGTCCTCAGCCGCGGTGAGTCGATCATCGGGTGCGTGCCGCTCGCATCGGCGTGTCCGCGCGTGTCGCGTGCACTCAGTCGATGATCAACACCTCGGCGTCGCGCCGACTGCGGTTCAGGGGTGCAGGCAGGCGACGTCGGTGAGCGCGGCGACCAGCGCACCCACCCGCTCGGCGCCGAGCTCCGCGGCCAGCGCGTCCTCGTGCGCGCGCACCAGCGCCTCGAGCCGGTCGAGCCGGGTGCGGCCGCGGGCGGACAGGTGCACCCGCACCCGACGGCCGTCGTCGGGGTCGGGCAGCCGGTAGGCCAGCGCCGCGTCGACCAGCCCGTCGACCAGCCGGGTGGCCGTGGGCGCCGGCATCGCCAGCGCGCTGCCCAGCTCCCCCATCGTGCAGCCCGGACCGGCGCCCAGGGCCCGCAGGACGCGGTAGGAGTCCAGCGTCGCGCCGTCCTCGGCCAGCACCGCGGTGACGCCGCGGGCGACCCGCCGGGTGACGGCGGTCAGCAGCTCCACCAGGGAGGACCCGGTCGACGGCGGCACGGCAGAACCCGTGGCCCGCTGCTCGACCGTCATGGTCGGCACCATACTCAGGCGGTGCCCGGACCGACCGTTCCGCTGGACGCCTGGGAGGCCGCCCTCACCGGCCGCGCTCCCGGCGTCGCGCGGGTCGGTCTGGCCGTCCCGCTGTCGGGTCCCCTGGCGATGACCGCGCCGTCGGCGCTCGACCTCGCGGGCCTGGCCGCCGACGAGCTGAACGAGGCCGGCGGCGTCCGCGGGCGGGTGCTGGAGCTGGTCGCCGTCGACGCCGGGCGCCGTCCGGCCGAGGTGGCCGCCGCGGCCGCCGCGCTGCACGCCGCCGGCGCGGTCGACGTGCTCGTCGGCTTCTCCACCAGCGACGTCTCCCGCGCCGTCGCCGGGGCGCTGGCCGGGAGGGCCGGGTACGTGTTCACCCCGCCGCACGAGGGCGGCCGCAGCGTCGGCGGTGTGCTGCGGATCGGCTCGTCCCCTCTCGACCAGCACGCCGCCGCCCTGGCCTGGCTGGTGCGCCGGCGGCGGGCCCGGCGCTGGGTGCTGCTCGGCACCGACTACGTGTGGCCGCAGGCGGTGCACCGTGCGGCCCGCGCGGTCCTGCGCGACCTCGGCGCCGAGGTCGCCGGCGAGCTGCTGGTGCCCTTCGGCCCGGCCGACCCCGGCCCGGCGCTGGACCTGGTCCGCCGCAGCCGCGCCGACGCCGTCCTGCTCAGCCTGGTCGGCCGCGACCTGGTCGCCTTCAACCGCGCCTTCGCCCGCGCCGGCCTCGACCGCCGGGTGGTCCGGCTGTCGGGGGCACTGGAGGAGAACGGCCTCTACGCCGTCGGCGGCGACGGCTCCGGGGAGCTCTACGCCTGCATGCCCTCCTTCGCCGCCGCGGGGGCCGGCGCCACCGACGAGGGGCAGCTCGCGCTGCAGGAGCGGCTCGCCGCCCGCGCCGGCCCGGACGCGCCGGTCGTGTGCGCCTACGCCCGCGGCGTCTACGACGGCGTCCGCACCGCGGCCGGCCTGCTCGTCGGCGAGCCGGCGGCGCCCGTGCGGGCGCTCCGGTCCCGGCTGGCCCGCGCCGAGGGCCTCGTCTTCCGGGAGGTCGGACCGCGGGGCTGACCCCCCGGTGCTTCCAGCTGGAAGGATCTCGGCCTACTCTCCCCGCGTCCGGCCCCGAGCCGGCCGAGAGGAGGAGTCGTGACCGACCCCCGCACCACCCCCACCGCGCACGCCACCGGGAGCACCGGGGCCGGCGCGGTCCCGGCCGCCGGCGCCGCCGGGGTCGAGGAGTTCGGCTACCGGCAGGAGCTCAAGCGCTCGCTGAGCTTCACCGACCTGCTGGTCTACGGCCTGGTCTTCATGGTCCCGATCGCGCCGTTCGGCATCTTCGGCAGCGTCTTCCAGGCCTCCGGCGGGATGATCGCGCTCGCCTACGCCATCGGCGGCCTGGCCATGGCCTTCACCGCGGCGTCGTACTCGCAGATGTCGCGCGCCTTCCCGATGGCCGGCTCGGTCTACACCTACGCCGGGCGCGGCATCGCCCAGCCGGTCGGGTTCGTCGCCGGCTGGATGATCCTGCTCGACTACGTGCTCGTCCCCGGCCTGCTCTACCTCATCGCCGCGGTGGCGATGAACTCGATCTGGGCCTCGGTGCCGGTCTGGGTCTGGCTGGTCGGCTTCGTCGTGCTCAACACCGTCGTCAACTACTTCGGCATCGAGTTCACCGCCCGGGTCAACAAGATCATGCTGGTCGCCGAGCTGGTCGTGCTCGCGATCTTCCTGGTCATCGGCGTCGCCGCGCTGGCCTCCGGCGAGGGCCGCGGCTTCGACTTCTCCCCGGTCTACAACAGCGACACCTTCTCGCTGGAGCTGGTGTTCGGCGCGGTGTCGATCGCGGTGCTGAGCTTCCTCGGCTTCGACGGCATCTCCACCCTCGCCGAGGAGAACCGGGAGTCGGCCCGCTCGATCGGCAAGGCGATGATCGCCGCGCTGGCGCTGGCCGGCACGCTGTTCATCGTCCAGACCTGGGTCGCGGCGCTGCTCGTGCCCGACCCCGACACCCTCATCGCCGAGGGCGACGCGGCCGGGACGGCGTTCTACGACGCCGCCGAGGTGGCCGGCGGGTCGTGGCTGGCCACGCTCACCGCCATCGCCACCGCGATCGCCTGGGGTTTCGCCAACTCGCTGGTCGCCCAGGCCGCCACCTCGCGGCTGCTGTTCGCCATGGCCCGCGACCGCCAGCTGCCCGGCTTCCTGCGCCAGGTGCACCCCACCCGCCGCGTGCCGGTCAACGCCACGCTCCTGGTCGCCGTGGTCTCCCTGGTGCTGGGCCTGTACATGAACAGCCGGGAGGACGGCATCTCGCTGCTGTCCACGCTGGTGAACTTCGGCGCGCTGTCGGCGTTCCTGCTGCTGCACGTCGCCGTCGTCTGGCACTTCGTCGTGCGGCAGAAGAGCCGGAACTGGTGGCTGCACCTGGCCGTGCCGGTGATCGGGTTCGCGATCCTCGTGTACGTCGTCATCAACGCGCAGGTGGCCGCGCAGCGGCTCGGGTTCGTGTGGCTGGGCATCGGCCTGGTGCTCATGGTCGTCCTGGTCGCCACCGGCCGGCGGCCGGAGATCCGGGCGGAGGAGAACCTGTGACGGCGGCGCTCGAGGTCGTCTCGCTGGAGCCGGCCCCCGACCAGCTGCGGTACTCCTTCGGCGGCGCGGAGCCGCTGCTGACCGTGGCCCCGGGCACGGTGGTCGAGCTGACCACGGAGGACTGCTTCGGCGGGGCCGTGCGCGGCGTCGACGACCTGCCCAGCCAGGTCTGCGTGTTCCCCTACCTCAACCCGGTCACCGGCCCGATCGCCGTCGAGGGCGCCGAGCCCGGCGACACGCTGGCCGTGCACCTGGTCGACGTCGCCCCGGTGCGCGACTGGGCGGTGTCCACCACCTTCCCGCACTTCGGTGCGCTGACCACCACGCACCAGACGGCGATGCTGCACGCGCCGCTGGAGGAGCTGGTGTGGCTCTACGAGGTCGACCGGGAGCGGGGCACCTGCCTGTTCCGGCCGCGCCGCGGCGGGCCGGACATGGAGCTCCCGCTGGACCCGATGCACGGCACGATCGGCGTCGCCCCGGGCGCGGGCGAGGTGCACGCGAGCATCACGCCGGGCGCGCACGGCGGGAACATGGACACCCCCGAGGTCCGCGCCGGGACGACGCTGTACTTCGGCGTCAACGTCCCCGGCGGGCAGCTGTCGATCGGTGACGGGCACTGCCGGCAGGGCGAGGGCGAGGTGTGCGGCACCGCCGTCGAGGCGGCCATGCGCACGGTCGTCGTGGTCGACCTGGTCAAGGGCGGCGGGCCGGCGTGGCCGCGGCTGGAGACCGACGAGTTCCTCATGTCGACCGGCTCGGTGCGGCCGCTGGAGGACGCCTACCGGGTCAGCCAGCACGACCTGGTCACCTGGGCGGCGGAGCTGACCGGGTGGGACGTCCTGGACGCCTACCAGCTGGTCAGCCAGGCGGGGCTGGCGCCGGCGGGCAACGTCGTCGACACGAACTACACGATGGTGGCGAAGCTGGCCAAGCGGTACCTGCCGGGAGCGCCCGCCGCCGACGGCGTGCACGAGCGGCTGCGGCAGACCGCCGCCGCCTACCTCTCCCAGCGCTGAGCCCAGCGCTGGGCCCGACGGCCGTCCCGGCGACGCGAGACCGCGCCGGGACGGCCGTCCGCGCGTAGCGTGCCGCGGGTGGGGGCCGTGGAGTCCGTCGCCGAGTCGCCGGCAGGCGACGCCGACGCCGTGGCCGCGCTCCTGCCGATGGTGCGGCGCATCGTCGCTGCGCGGGTGGCCGACGCGACCGCCGCCGAGGACCTGGTGCAGGAGACCCTCGTGCGGGTCCTCGCCGCCTCCGGCCGCGTCGAGCCCGGCATGCTCGAGCCCTACGCCATCGCCACGGCGCGCAACGTCGTCGCCACCTCCTGGCGGGAGCAGGACCGGCACCGGCGCAACCAGCACCGGGTGGTCGACCTGCGGGTGCCCGACCCGCCCGACGGCGAGCTGCTCGCCGCGGAGGAGCGCTCCGCCGTCGCCGAGGCGCTCACCCGGCTCTCCGAGCGCGACCGGCAGGCCCTCCTCGAGCACGAGGTGTCCGGCCGGGACACCCGGGCGCTGGCCACCGAGCTCGGCTCGACCGCGGGCGCCGTCGCCGCGCAGCTGCACCGCGCCCGGGCTCGCCTGCGGGTGGAGTACCTGCTCGCCCGCGACCGCACCGAGCCGCCGACCGACCGCTGCCGCCCGGTGCTGTTCGCCCTCTCCAGCGGCGACCGCCGCCGGCAGCGCGAGGTCGACGCCGGGCGGCACCTGCTCGAGTGCGACGTCTGCGCCGCGCTCAGCCAGCCGCTGCTGGAGCGGGCGCCGCAGCGCGACGACGAGGTCCGCATCCTGATCGGGGGCGACGCCGACGTCGTCGCCGCCCGGCAGGCCGCCCGCGACCTGGCCGGCCGGCTCGGCTGCTTCTCGGCCACCGACCTGACCCTCATCGCCACGGCGGTCTCCGAGGTGACCCGCAACATCGTCAAGTTCGCCGGCTCCGGCGAGGTCGTCGTGGAGGTCCTCGACGAGCCGCGCAAGGGCGTGCAGGTGACCGCCCGCGACGCCGGCCCCGGCATCCCCGACGTCGAGCGGGCGATGCAGGACGGCTACAGCACCTACGCGGGCCTCGGGCTGGGGCTGCCCGGCGCCCGGCGGCTGATGGACGAGTTCGCGATCGCCTCCGAGGTGGGGCGGGGGACGACGGTGACGATGACGAGATGGTGTGGTGGGCGATGAGCGCGCAGGGGACGGAGACGACGACGGCCGAAGACCAGAGTCCCGGCGAGGACCAGCTGCTCCCCCAGCTCGTCGCGCACCTGCGCGAGCACCGCACGCGGCTGCGGCACGAGTGGTCCGAGCGCATCCAGCAGGCCGGCCTGCTGCACGCCATGACCCCGCAGGAGATGGTGGCCGAGACCACGTCGGTCTACGACAACTACGTCGAGGTGCTCGAGACCGGCAGCGTCGAGGCGCTGCGGCGCTACGCCCGCGACCTCTCCGAGCGGATCATCCCGCGCGGGGTGGAGACCCACGAGGTCGTCGGCATCGTGCTGCTCCTGCGTGACGTGCTCGCCCGCTCGCTGTTCGAGAAGTACCAGCGCGACTTCGGCCTGCTCAACCGGGTGCTCGACGCCTACGAGCCGGCGGCCAACCGGATCGCCAACACCGTCGCGGTGAGCTTCGTCGAGGAGCGCGAGCGGGTCATCAGACAGCAGCAGGACGCGCTGCGCGAGCTGTCCACCCCGGTCCTGCCTGTGCGCGAGCGGCTGCTCATCCTGCCGATCATCGGGGTGCTCGACAGCGAGCGGGCCCGCCAGCTCACCGAGCAACTGCTCACCGGCATCCGCACCCACCGCGCCCGGGTGGTGGTCATCGACATCACCGGCGTCCCCGAGGTCGACGAGTCGGTGGCCAACCACCTCGTGCAGACCGTCGACGCATCGAGGCTCATGGGCGCCAGCGTCATCATCACCGGTCTCTCGCCCAAGATCGCGCAGACGCTGGTGATCATCGGGGTGGACCTCAGCAAGATGGACACCATCGGCGACCTGCAGGGCGGCCTGGAGGAGGCCGAGCGCCTCCTCGGGTACGCGACCGGCAGGGACGACCCGGCGGCGGCGACGTGACCGGGCCCCGGCTGGTCTCGATCCTGCGGCAGGGCTCCTACCTGATCGCCTCGATCCACACCGCCCTCGACGACACGCAGATGACCGCCTTCCAGGACGACCTGGTCGAGCGCATCGGCCGCGACCGCGCGCGGGGGGTGGTGATCGACGTGGCGGCGCTCGACGTGCTCGACTCCTTCGGCACCCGGACGCTGCGCACGATCGGCGAGGTCGCCCGGCTGCGCGGCGCGGTGACGGTGGTGGTCGGCATCCAGCCGGAGGTGGCCTTCGCGATGGTCGCGCTGGGGATGGACACCGGGTCGGTGCACACCGCGCTCGACCTCGAGGAGGGGCTGGCCTTCCTCGACCGGGTCGTCGGGCCGCGGCGGCCGGTGACGACGGCGCGGGGCGGGCCGGTGTGACCGGCGTCGAGGGGTTCGCCCGCGACTACCGCGTCGCCTTCCTGGCCCACCTGGCCCGCCGCGGCGAGGCCTCGCTGCACCGCGGGTACGAGCTCGGCCGGGCCGCGGTGACCCAGGGGCTGGGGATCCTCGAGGTGGTGCACGTGCACCACGAGGTGCTGCTCGAGGTCCTCCGCGAGACCCCCGCCGGCGAGCTGGCCGACGTCGCGGCCGCCGCGTCGGAGTTCCTCTGCGAGGTGCTGGCGACGTCGGACATGGCCCAGCGGGCGCTGCTGCGCCCGCGGTGAGGGAGGACCCCCGGCCGGGTCGGGGGCACGGCCCCGGCCGGGGGGCTGCAGCGGCGCGACCCGGCGGACCGGGCCGGGTGGTCGGTCCTGCTCGGGGACGTCGTCGCGTGCAGGGGTGAAGACCCCTCCGCCCACCCGGCATGACGCGGGCCGGAGCGCCGGGGAGCGCCGCAGAACGCGACCGGGGCCACGTCATGCGGGCGGTCCGGAGGCGTCCGGGCGGGTATGGCCACCCGGACACCGCCCGCCCGCCGTCGGAGGAGAGCCCGTGACCGACGCCCCGGACCCCCGGACCGCCGGACGCCGGCGCACGCTGCTGGCCGCCACCGAGCCGGTGCGCGCCGCGGCCAGCGCCGGCGCGCTGGCGCTGGCCTACCCGCTGCTGCGCGGCGCCCCGCGCGGTGAGCGCCACGGCGTGCTCGTGCTCCCCGGGCTGCTCGCCTCCGACGCCTCCACGGTGACGCTGCGCCGCTGGCTGCGCGGGCTGGGCTACCCGGTGGTCGGCTGGGAGCTCGGCCGCAACCGCGGCCCGACGAAGGAGATCACCGACGAGCTGCCCCGCCTGGTGCAGCGCCTGGCCGAGCAGCACGACGGGCCGGTGAGCATCGTCGGGCAGAGCCTCGGTGGCATCTACGCCCGGCGGCTGGCGCTGCGGGTGCCGCGGCTGGTCCGGCAGGTGGTCAGCCTGGGCTCGCCCTTCGGCACGGCCGGCCGCCCCGCCGACGACACCCCCGGCGCGCGGGCCTACGCCCGCTACCGGCACCTGCACGCCGTGCCCCGCGCCCGCGGCGGCCTCGCCTCCGGTCTGCCGGTGCCGAGCACCGCCGTCTACTCGCGGTGGGACGGCGTCGTCGACTGGCGGGCCTGCCGGCAGCAGCCAGGGCCGCGGGCGGAGAACGTCGGCGTGCACGCCAGCCACCTGGGGATGGGCCACGACCCCGCCGTGCTGTGGCTGGTGGCCGACCGGCTCGCCCAGACCCGGGACGGCTGGACGCCGTTCACCCCGCCGGCGCGGCTGCGGTTCCTCTACCCGCGGGAGGACGACGACACGGCCGGCTGACGGCGCCGCGCCCGCAGCACCGCGTCGGCGGCGTGGGCCGACCCGTGCTCGTGCCCGCGGGCCTCCCGCGGCCGCGCCTCGGCCACCTGCACCTCCCAGTCCCCCGGGTCGAGCGCCTCGGCCAGCTGGCCGCCGGTGGCGTACCAGTCGGGCAGGCCGGGCCGCTGGATGCCGCGGGCGGAGTCCCCGCCGTCGTGCATCGTCACCAGCAGCGTGCCGCCGGGGGCGACGGCCGCGGCCAGCCGGCGCAGCACGTCGTCGCGGGTGCCGGGCGGGAAGTGCAGGAAGGACGCCGTCACGAGGTCCCACCGCTCGTCGCCGGGCTCCCACGACGAGACGTCGGCCTTGCGCGTCTCCAGCGGCACCCCGGCCGCCTCGGCCGCCGCGGCGGCCCGGTCCAGTGCGGTGCGGGAGAGGTCCAGCGCGGTCACCTGCCAGCCGTGCCGGGCCAGCCAGACGGCGTCCCCGCCCTCCCCGGCGCCGGCGTCGAGGGCGCGGCCGGGCGGCAGGTCGGCGGCCTCGGTGGCCAGCACGTCGTTGACCCGGCCGCTCCAGACGCCGTGTCCGTGCGAGCGGTACCGCTCCTCCCACCACCGCTCGCCGTACTCGGGGTCGCTCATCGCCCGGATCACGTCCACCGCGGCGCGGGTGTCGTCGGCGACGAGGTCGGCGTTGATCGCGGCGCCGGCCATCAGCCCCGCGGCGGCGGCACCGATCACCTGGGCGCCGGGGTCGGCGACGTTGCCGGCCGCCCACACGGCGGGCACCGCGGTGGCGCCGCGGGGGTCGACCGGGACGTGCGACCCGACGACCGCCTCGCCCATGCGGAAGGGCTCGGCCGCCAGCCCGAGCCCGGTCAGCACGGCCGAGCGGGCGGTGAACACCGGGGCGACGACGACGGCGGCGCGCGGCACGACCTCGCCGTCGGCCAGCCGGACGCCGGTCAGCCGGCCGCCGTCGGTCTCCAGCGCCGCGACCTCGCCGCGCACGATCCGCACGCCGCGGGCGGCCAGCGCCTCGGCGGTGGCGTCGTCCGGTTCGGGGGCGGTGTGCAGGAAGAACACGACGTCGGCGCTCCACTGCCGCCACAGTTGGACCTGGTGCAGCGACATCGGCCCGGTCGCGACCACGCCGATCGGCCGGTCGCGCACCTCCCAGCCGTGGCAGTACGGGCAGTGCAGCACGTCGGTGCCCCACAGCTCGCGCACCCCGGGGATCGCGGGCAGCTCGTCGGTCAGGCCGGTGGTGACCAGCAGCCGGCGGGCTCGCAGCACGCGGCCGCCGGCCAGGTCGACGGTGAACGCGCCGGCCGACCCGCCGGCCGCCGTCGCCGTGCCGTCGACCAGGACGCCGCCGTACCCGGCGACCTCGGCCCGCCCGGCGGCGAGCAGGTCGCCGGGCGGGGTGCCGTCGCGGCCCAGGTAGTTGTGCATCTCGTGCGCCGGCGCGTTGCGCGGCGTCCCGTCGTCGACCACCGCCACCGAGCGGCGCGCCCGCGCCAGGGCGAGGGCGCCGGACAGGCCGGCCGCTCCCCCGCCGACGACCACCACGTCGTACGTCTCGTCCATGCCCACGACGGTGCTCCCCGACCTGCCGCACAAGCAAGTTCCTTTGCCATACTGGCAACGTGACCGAGCTGGACGCCGTCCTCGACGCCGTCGGCCCGCGGCTGCGCGAGCTGCGCCGGCAGCGGGGCGCCACGTTGACCCAGCTGTCGGAGGACACCGGCATCTCGGTGTCCACGCTGTCGCGGCTGGAGTCGGGGCAGCGCCGGCCCACCCTGGAGCTGCTGCTGCCGCTGGCCCGCGCCCACCAGGTGCCGCTCGACGAGCTCGTCGACGCGCCCGAGACCGGCGACCCCCGGGTGCGGCTCAAGCCGATCGTGCGGCACGGCGCGACGTTCCTGCCGCTGACCCGGCGCCCGGGCGGGCTGCAGGCCTACAAGATGGTGCTGCCGCCGGGCTGGGGCGGGGAGCCCGGCGAGCTGCGGTCGCACGAGGGCTGGGAGTGGGTCTACGTCCTGTCGGGTCGGCTGCGGCTGCTCCTCGGCGACGCCGACGTCGTCCTCGCGCCCGGCGAGGTGGCCGAGTTCGACACCCGCACCCCGCACTGGCTGGGCAACCCCGACGACCGGCCGGCCGAGGTGCTGGGCCTGTTCGGCCCGCAGGGCGAGCGCATCCACGTGCGCGCCGCCCCCGCCCGCCGCTGACCGGTCGCACTCCACCGGGTGAGACGCGGCCGGATCGGGTACCCCGGTGTCATGAGCGGGAAGTCGGCCGAGGACTACGCCGAGGACTACACGGACCCGGAGCTGCGGGCGCGGCTCAAGGAGGAGATCAAGGCCGGCGACCGGGGCGGGCGGCCCGGTCAGTGGAGCGCCCGCAAGAGCCAGCTGCTCGCCCACGAGTACGAGGCGCAGGGCGGCGGCTACCGGCACGCGGGGCAGCGCACCGAGTCGCAGCGGCACCTGCAGGAGTGGACCGGCCAGGACTGGCACACCGCCGACGGCGACGACCGGGCCCGCGGCTCCGACGGGACCAAGCGGTACCTGCCCGACGCCGCGTGGGAGCTGCTCTCCGACGAGGAGAAGCGGGCCACCGACGCGCGCAAGCGCGGGTCCGACGAGCAGCACGTGGCCAACACCGACGCCGCGAAGGAGGCGCGCAAGGCCGCCGAGCTGCTCGACGTGACGGCCCCCGAGGCGCGCGAGCGGGTGGGCCGGATGCACGGGGACTCGCAGCTCGACCGGGCGGAGCGGGCCGAGCGCGAGCTCGGGAAGGGCCGCAAGACCGTCCTCGAGGCGATCGAGCGCCGGCGCGATCCCGACTGAGCCGGTCGCGCCGGGATCAGGTGACCTGATCGTGGGTCGTCCTCCCCGACGGCGCACCGTGCGGGAGGACGCCCGGCGGTGAGGGAGGACGCCGCCCGAGACGTCGACACGGCCGACCAGGGACCCCAGCAGGAACGCCCCGACACGCCGTGCAGTGCACGCAACATTGCACGGTCTGCACGGTTCGCGCCATGATGTCCGGGTGAGCACCGGCCTGCGCGAGCGCAAGAAGCTCGCCACCCGCCTGGCCCTGCACCAGGCGGCGCTGCAGCTGGTCGCCGAGCGCGGCCTCGACGGCGTCTCCGTCGACGACGTCGCCGCCCGGGCCGGCGTCTCCCCGCGCACGTTCTTCAACTACTTCCCCACCAAGGACGACGCCGTCGTGGGCATCGACGCCTCGGCCGTCGCCCAGACCGCCGAGCGCTTCGCCGCCCGGCCCGCCCACGAGTCGCCGGTCGACGCGCTGCGCGCCGTGCAGGCCCAGCAGGCCGCCGAGATGGCCGACGAGCCCGAGGGACTGTGGCCCCTGCGGCTGCGGGTCATCGAGGCCCACCCGGTGCTCGTCGGGCGGCTGCACGCCGTCTTCAACTCCGCGGAGCGGGCGCTGGCCGAGGCCGTCGCCGTCCGCACGGGGACCGACGCCGCCGGCGACGTCTACCCCACCCTGCTCGCGGCCGTCTCGGGGACGGCCGTACGCGCCGCCCTGCGCGCCTGGCTGGCGAGCGACTGCACCACCTCGCTGCCCGCCCTCGTCGACGAGGCGTGGGACGCGCTCGCCGCCGGGCTCCCCGCCCCGCGCCCCTGATCCCCCGAGCGGCCGCCGTCGTCCGCTCCCCCTCGGTGCCGCGCGCCCGCGGCACCGCCGAACGACCCCTGGAGAACCCGTGCAGTCCCCACCCGTCGACGGCTCCGCCCCGCCGATCGTCCTGACCCGCCGCCGGGTCAACCTGATCTTCTCCGCACTGCTCGCGGGCATGCTGATGGCCGCGCTCGACCAGACGATCGTCTCGACGGCGATGCCGACGATCGTCGGCGACCTCGGCGGCGTCTCGCACATGGCGTGGATGACCACCGCCTACCTGCTCGCCACCACCCTGGTCATGCCCATCTACGGCAAGTTCGGCGACCTCTGGGGTCGGCGGAACCTGTTCCTCGTCGCGATCGGGCTGTTCACGGTCGCGAGCGTCGGCGCCGCCCTGTCGCCGGACTTCACCTGGCTGGTGGCCTGGCGCGGCGTGCAGGGTCTCGGTGGCGGCGGCCTGATGATCCTCTCCCAGGCGATCATCGCCGACATCGTCCCGGCCCGGGAGCGGGCCAGGTACATGGGGCCGATCGGCGCGCTGTTCGGCCTGTCGGCCATCGTCGGGCCGCTCGTCGGCGGCTTCTTCACCGACCACGACGCCCTCGGCTGGGAGTGGGCGTTCTGGATCAACGTGCCGGTCGGCGTCGCCGTCCTGGCCATCGGCTTCTCCGCCCTGAGCCTGCCGCGCAGGCGCAGCACCACCCCGCTCGACGTCGCGGGCATCGCCGCGCTGTCGGCGACGACCACGTCCCTGGTGCTGTTCACCGACGTCGGCGGTCGCGACGGCTGGGGCTCCTGGCAGGCCCTCGCCCTCCTCGCCGCGCTGGTCGTCTCGGCGGTCGCGTTCGTGCTGGTCGAGCGGCGCGCGGTCGAGCCGATCGTGCCGCTGAGCCTGTTCCGCAACCCGACCTTCGTCGTCGCCACGGCACTGGGCATGGCCGTGGGCCTGGGCATGTTCTCGGCGATCGCCTTCATGCCGACGTTCCTGCAGATGAGCTCGGGGCTGTCCGCGGCGAACTCGGGCCTGCTCATGCTGCCGATGACCGCCGGGATCATCCTGACCATCCAGACCTCGGCGTCGCTCATCCTGAAGGACGGCCGGTACAAGCGGTTCACCATCGCCGGGGTCGCGGTGATCCTCGCGACGATGGTCTGGATGACGACGCTGTCGGGCGGCACGTCGCTGTGGACGATCGGCGCGATGTTCTTCGCGCTCGGCTGCGGCCTCGGGCTGATCATGCAGAACGTCGTCCTGGCCGCACAGAACGCCGTCCCGGCCCGCCAGATCGGCACCGCCACCTCCACGAACAACTACTTCCGCGAGGTGGGCGCGACCCTCGGCGTCGCCGTCTTCGGCACGCTGTTCACCAGCCGGCTGGCCGACGACCTCGCCGGCGCGCTGGCCGGCAACGCCGAGCAGGCCGTCCAGGCCGGCATCACCTCGCCCGACACCCTGGTGCCGGCCGCGGTCGAGGCCGCCGGCGACCCGCTGCGGACGGCGATCGTCGACGCCTACGCGAGCTCGCTGGCGCCGGTGTTCTGGTACCTGGTGCCGATCCTCGCCGTGGCGCTGCTGCTGTCGTTCGCGCTGCGGGAGATCCCGCTGTCCGAGCACGCCGGCATGGTCGCCCGCGGCGAGGCGGTGGAGTCCGAGGAGGAGCTCCAGGCGCTGCTGCGGTCCGGCGCGCACGCCGCCGTCCCGGCCGGGCAGCCCACCCTGCGCGAGGAGCGCGACGACGACCGGGACGACGACGCCCTGCGCGTCTGACCCCCGTGGGGGGGGGGGGGGGGGGGGGCGGGGGGGGGGGGGGGGGGGGGGGCGGGGGGGGCGGGGGCGGGGCGGGGGCGCGCGGGCGGGTCCCCGGCCGGGCCGCGGCC